>CAZCIJ010000115.1:6623-9458 GCA_964498265.1 uncultured Gaiellales bacterium
CGCACGGCGCTCACGGCGCCGGCAGTCGCGCGCACCCTGAGCTCAGCGAGCTCAGCGAGCTCAGCGGCGCGGCTGCGCTGCTATCTTCGGCTGGCATGAGCAGCCAGCCAACCGCGCGGAATGTCGGCTCGGGCGCCCGGGGCGTGCTCCGTTCGGTACCCCGGGCGTACGAGGCCGTCGCGCACGAGCTGCTCGTGCTGATCCTCGGAGGGCACCTCGCGCCGGGGGAGCGGCTGCCGTCCGAGCGCCAGCTCGCGGCCCGCTTCGGGGTCAGCCGCCCGACGATCCGGGAGGCGCTCGGCGCGCTCGAGTCGCGCGGACTCGTCGTCACCCGCCAGGGCAGCGGGACGTTCGTCGCCGAACGAGCGGAGATGCCCGACGAGGAGCCGGCCGTTCCCCTCGACGACAGCCCAGCCGACTTCATGGAGGCGCGGCTCGTTCTCGAGGTGGCGGTCGCGCGGCTCGCCGGCAAGCGCGCGCGCACGAGCCGAGACGGCCTGGAGGACGTGCGCGTCGCAGTCGAGGCGCTCGAGCGGACCGTCAACCCCGAGAGCCTTCCGAACGAGCTCGATCGCGACTTCCACCGTGCCGTCGCGCTGCTGACCGGAAACGAGTACCTCGCTCGCCTGCTCGAGCCGATGTGGGAGACGATGGGCCAGCCGCTGTTCACCACGCTCGGGCGGCGCAGCTGGTCTGCGGATGACACGCGCCGGACGGCGGCGGAGCACCGAGCGGTCTACGAGGCGCTCGCCGCCGGCGATCCCGAGCTCGCGGCCTTCGCGATGGAGCGCCACCTGCGCGCGCTCATGGCCACCCTGTTCGAGGACGAGGCGTTCGAGGGCCCACCGCCCCGGTTCTTCGCATAGGCGCGAAATGTTCACGGCCACGGATGGACTCGTGCTTGCGGCGACGGTGACCGGGTCGTGGCCGCGACCGACGTGGTTCACCGACAGCCTCTGGGGGCGGTCGCCGTCCGAGGCGCTCGCGGACACCGGCTACCGCGAGCACTTCACCGACGCGATCGCGACCGTCGTCTCAGACCAGGAGCGAGCCGGGCTCGACATCGTCACGAACGGCGACTACCACCTCGACGCCGACCTCGGGGGCCGCTCGTGGGCGCTCTATCCAGTCGAGCGGCTCGACGGGGTCGCAAGCCGGGAGCCGCTCCCGGCGAGCGACGAGTGGGTCTACCCGCCCGGCTCGCTGCTCGCCGAGGTCATCGGCGCCTGGCGCCTTCCCCCCGTGGTGGGCCGGGTCGAGCTGGGCCGGCCACTCGAGTTCGACAAGCTCTGGCGCATCGCCCAGGCCCGCACGGACCGGCCCGTCAAGTTCGGCACCGTGTCCACCCAGCTCGTCGCCAGCATGCTCGAGCTGCGCACGGACGAGTACCCCGCGAACAAGCGCGACCTCATGTGGGACATGGCGACCGCGATGAACCGCGAGCTGCGCGCCCTCGCCGACGCAGGGTGCCGCGTCATCCAGATCGAGGAGCCGCTCATGCACTTCGTGGCGTCGACGTCGCGCGACGAGAGGTACCTCGACTTCTTGATCGACTGCTTCAACCACGAGATCTCCGGGCTCGACGACGTGGAGGTGTGGATCCACACCTGCTGGGGGAACGCCAACATGCAGCGCGTGCAGCGCAGCACCTCCTACGCCGAGGCGATCGAGATCTACCTGGAGCGAGTGGGAGGCGACGTGTGGACGGTCGAGATGAAGGACCGCGAGTACGCCGACCTCGAGCTCCTACGGCCGTATCGGGACCGCATGAAGAAGAAGATCGCGCTCGGCGTCGTGAGCCATCGCTCGCTCCAGGTCGAGACGCCGGAGGAGGTCGCGGAGGACGTCCGCTACGCCCTCAACTACGTCGATCCCGAGAAGCTCGTGCTCACCTCGGACTGTGGCTTCGGCCGGGGGGGCCCGAACCGGCTCGTCGCGCTCTACAAGGCCACGTCGATCGCCCAGGGAGCGAACATCGTTCGCCGCGAGCTCGGATTCGAGGCGAGCCGCGTGCGCGCGGCGGATCCAGCCCTCCAGGTCGACCTTCCCCGGCGCCGTACGCCAGACTCCGAGACGGTGTGAGCATGCTTGACTCCGCGCGGAGACATATGATACGAAGCGCCGGACAGCCACGCTTACCAATTCTCTTACCAGATTAGGAGTCCGCGCCATGGCCCGTACCTTCCCGTTCACGTCCGAGTCTGTCACGGAGGGACACCCCGACAAGATGTGCGACCAGATCTCGGACACCATCCTGGACGCAGTCCTCACGGACGATCCCGTCGGCCGCGTCGCCTGCGAGACGCTCGTCACGACCGGGCTCGTCGTCGTGGCCGGCGAGATCACGACGGCCACCACCCTCGACATCCCGCGGCTCGTGCGGGACAAGATCCGTGAGATCGGCTACGACCGGGCCAAGTACGGGTTCGACTGCGACACCTGCGGCGTCATCGTCTCGCTCGACGAGCAGTCGCAGGACATCGCTCAGGGCGTCGACGTCGCGTACGAGCGCCGGCACACGCCGGGCGACGAGGACCCGCTCGACAAGGTGGGCGCGGGCGACCAGGGCATGATGTTCGGCTTCGCGTGCACGGAGACCGAGGAGCTGATGCCACTGCCGATCCAGCTTGCGCACAAGATCTGCCACCGCCTCGCCGAGGCGCGCAAGACCGGCATCCTCCCGTACCTGCGCCCCGACGGGAAGGCCCAGGTGACCGTGCGCTACGAGGTCGACGACGACGGCGTGCCGCGCCCGCTCGAGCTCGAGCGGATCGTCGTCTCGACGCAGCACGCCGAGGAGTTCGACATCGAGACGCTGATCAAGCCGGACATCAT
>CAZCIJ010000116.1:0-9446 GCA_964498265.1 uncultured Gaiellales bacterium
CCACGTTCCCCCACGACCCCCCTCTTCCCCGTTACCCCTCGGCGCTCCGCGCCGAGGACACCGTGGGGAAACCTCCCGGTTTCCCCAAACCCCTTCCCCGCGGCCGCTCACGCCGCCACCTCGGCAAGCACGGCCGCAAGCCGGTCGATGTCCTCGACGGAGCGCTTCTCGGTCACGGCGACGAGCAGGACGTCGTCCATGCCCGGGTAGTCGCGTCCCAGCGCGTAGCCCGGGTGGACTCCGCGGGCGCGCGCCCACCTGACTGCGTCCGCCGCCGGACACGGCAGGCGGACAGCCAGCTCCTTGAACACCGGTCGCTCGAACAGGGGCCGGATGCCCACGGCCTCAAGCCGCGCACGGGCGTAGGCCGTGAGCCGCATGCACAGCTCGCCGAGCTCGGCCAGCCCCGACGGACCGAGCCAGGCGAGGTAGACGAGGCCGCCGATCGCGAGCAGCGTCTGGTTGGTCGTGATGTTGTGGGTGGCCTTCTCCCGGCGGATGTGCTGCTCGCGCGTCTGGAAGGTGAGCACGAAGCCGCGGCGCCCCCGGCCGTCGGAGGTCATTCCCGCGATCCGCCCGGGCATGCGTCGCAGCAGGTGCTCGCGGGCGGCGAGGAAGCCGAAGTGCGGGCCGCCGAACGAGAGCGGGTTGCCTGCGCCCTGGCCCTCGCCGACCGCGACCGCGCAGCCGTACCCGCCGGGCGCCTCAAGCACCCCCAAGGACACCGGGTCGACGTGCGCGACCGGGAGCGCGCCCGCCTCGGCAGCGGCTGCGGCCAGCTCCGGGGCAGGCTCGAGGCAGCCGAAGAAGTTGGGCTGCTGGAAGATGACGGCGGCGGCGCCCCGTGCGGCTTCGGCGAGCTCCGCAGGATCGGTGGCGCCGTCGCGGTGAGGCACCTCGAGGACGTCCATGGCGAAGCCGCGTGCGTAGGTCCTCACCACGCTTCGAACCTGAGGGCTCACGGACTCGCAGAGCACGACCCGGCTCCGGCCGGTGACGTGACGCGCCATGTAGCAGGCATCGGCCGCGACCGTCGCACCGTCGTAGCCGGACGCGTTCGCGACCTCCATGCCGGTCAGCTCGCAGATCGCCGTCTGGTACTCGAAGAGGGCCTGCAGCACGCCCTGGCTCATCTCCGCCTGGTAGGGGGTGTACGCCGTCAGGAGCTCGCCCCGCTGGAGGACGGCGTCGACGATCGCGGGAACGTAGTGGTCGTAGACTCCGGCGCCGAGGAAGCTGAGCTCCTTCCCGGTATGCACGTTCCGCTCCGCCAGCTCGGTGAGCTCGGCCACGAGCTCCGGCTCGGAGGCGGCGGGCGGCAGGCGGAGCTCGCGGCGCAGACGGACGCTCTCGGAGACGGACGCGAAGAGCTCCTCGCTGCTCGCCACGCCGATCGCCGCCAGCATGGCCGCTCGGTCGGCGTCGGTGAGCGAGAGGTACCTCATCGTTCCTCCGGCGCCGTCATCTCCCTCGGGGCCGCTCGGCGATTGCGCGCGGCCGGTAGATCGGCTTCTCGTGCACGCGGGCAGCCCGGCCACGGCCGCGAACGTTCACCGTGATCGCGGTGCCCGGAGCGGCCGCATCGGCGGGCGCGTAGCCCAGGCCGATTCCCCGTTCCAGCATCGGCGAGTAGCCTCCCGAGGTCACGACGCCCCCGTCGACGGTCATGCCGGCTCGAGGGATGGCCTGTTCCTCCATCACGAACGCCACGAGGCGCTCGGAGGTCCCCTCCGCTCGCTGGCGCCGAAGCACGCCGACGCCGGGGAACGCCTTGTCGAGCGCGCAGGCCCAGACGAGCCCGGCCTCGATGGGCGTCCGCTCCGGCGTGAGCTCCTGCCCGGCCAGCGGGTAGCAGACCTCGAGTCGCAGACTGTCCCGTGCTCCAAGGCCGCACGCGGTGACCCCGCGCGCGACGACGCGATCCCAGAGCCTGGGGGCGTCGCCGGGCCGGCAGAGCAGCTCGCAGCCGGGCTCGCCCGTGTAGCCGGTACCGCAGAGCAAGCAGTCGACGCCGAGGACGCGCGCGTCGCGGAACGTGAAGGGCGCGACGTCGACCTCGAGCGCCCCGAGGGCGCGGGGCCCCTGCACGGCAAGCATCGCCCACTCCTCGGATACGTCCCGGGCGTGCGGGATCGCGGCCGCGTCGGCCTCGACGTTCGCCGCGTTCACCACGAGCAGGTACCCGCTGTCGCTCCGGTAGGCGATGAGGTCGTCGACCACTCCGCCGCGATCGTTCGTGAGCAGCGTGTACTGGGCCTGGCCGGCGACGATCCGGTCGAGATCGCCGGACAGGCGCCCCTGGAGGAGGTCGTGCGCCTCCGGGCCGGTGACGGCAAGCTGGCCCATGTGCGAGACGTCGAAGACTCCCGCCGCCTCCCGGACCGCGCGATGCTCGTCCGCGATGCCCGCGTACCAGAGCGGCATCTCCCAGCCGGCGAAGGACACGAGCCGGGCGCCCGCCGCGACGTGGCGCTCGAAGAGGGGCGTCCGCCGAGGCATCTCACCGCCAAGTCTGTCGCGGTCGTGTATTAAAGATCAAGTGATAGTTGCTTCAGGATCATTGAAGTAGCGCTACATGCTTGATGCTCGCCGTCTGCGCGTGCTCCACCAGGTCGCAGCAAGCGGCTCCCTCTCGGCGGCTGCGCGCGCGCTTTCCTTCACGCCCTCGGCCGTCTCCCAGCAGATCGCCACGCTCGAGGCCGAGGCCGGAGCGGCGCTCGTCGAGCGCGCGGGTCGCGGGGTACGGCTCACCGACGCGGGCCGGGCGCTCGTCGCGCGCAGCGAGGTGATCCTCCGGGAGCTCCAGCAGGCCGAAGCAGACGTTCGCGCGGTCCTCGACCTGCAGTCCGGCCTCATCCGCGTGGGCGCCTTCCCGACGGCGGGCACGCGCCTCGTGCCGGCGGCCATCCTTCGCTTCACCCGCCGGCATCCGGGCGTCGACGTCCGGCTCATCGAGTCGGAGCCCGAGCAGAGCCTGCCCCAGCTGCGCGCCGGCGAGCTCGATCTGGCCCTCGTCTTCGAGTGCGACCTCGTGCCTCTCGCGCTCGATCCCGCGGTGGAGCAGGAGACGCTGTTCCGCGAGCCGATGTACATGGCTCTCCCCACCACGCAGGCGTCTGCTCGTCCGGTCGTCGATCTCGCGGCGCTCGCCGACATCTCGTGGATCGCCGCGTCGCCGGGATCCGCGATCCACACCTTCACGCGACGCGCCTGTCAGGTCGCCGGCTTCGAGCCGCACATCGAGTCGGTCTGGAACGACTTCCAGGTCGTACAGAGCCTCGTCGCCGCCGGGCTCGGCGTTGCCTTCATCCCCGGGCTCGCGGTGTCCCCGCTGCACGAGAAGGTCGCGATCCGCCGGGCCAAGGGCAACCCGGGCCGCCGGGTGCTCGCCGCTTGGTACCCCTCGAGCTCGCGCAGCGCCCTCATCGAGTCCTTGCTCGACGACTTCAGAGCCGTCGTGGCCGAGGCGGATCCGCCCGGACGCCGGCGGGTGCGCGAGGGAGTTGCTGGACGAGCTCGCACGCCGCTGTAGACGCAGGGTCGCCGGGCGCTCGAGGCATCCCGCCTGAGAGGGGAGGAGGTTCCGTCGAGCAGGGTCAGCCTCCCGTCCTTCGCGGCTGCGCGTTCTCGGCGCGGCAGATCTCCACGAGCGCTCGCTCGAGCTCGAGCACGGCGTCGAGCCGGCTCCCGCCCTTGAGCGCGAGATCGAGCTCCGCCAGGCGAACGACGCTCGAGCCGAGCTCGTCGGTCGTGAACCGCTCTGCCGTTCCAGCCTCGCGCCTGGGCGGGAACCTGAGCCCGAGTCGCTTTCCGATCTCGCGTACGTCGAGCCCCTCGTCGAGCAGCTGCTGGACGGCTCGCACCCGCGTGACATGCGCCGCGAGCCTGCCGGCGAGCCAGAACGGCTCGGGCTCGCCGCGGAGCTCCGCCTCGCAGGCGCGCAGCGCCCCGGCGGCGTCACGAGCGCTCCACGCGTTCGCAAGCGCCCATCCCGAGGCCTCCCCGGTCGGAGCGACGAGCGCCTCGACGTCGGCAACGCCGACGCGCTCCCCGGCGGCCCACGTCGCGAGCTTGTCGACCTCGCACTCGAGCGCGAACCCATCGGGCCCGACGAGGTCCACGAGCCGCTCGGCCACGTCGTGGTCTGCCTGCACGCCCGCCCGGTCGAGCTGCATCCGCACCCATCCGGGGTAGTCCTGAACCTCTCGACCGCGCTGCTTGCGAGTGGGAACGTCGTAGCGCAGGACGTCGCCGGACGCGCTGCACGCGTCGGCGAGGCCGGTGAGGCGCGACGGGTCACCCGCGAGCGCGAGCACCGAGCCGGGCGTCGGGCTCTCGAGGTAAGTGACGACGGCATCCGCGTCCGCCTGCTTCCAGCGCTCGATCTCCTCGACGACGACGAGGCGCTCTCCTCCTCCGAAGAGGCCGAGGGCGTTCGCGGCCGAGACGGCCTCCAGTCCCGAGGCGGACTCCGCCGAGAGCAGCTCGATCGATCCGTCCGCGAAACGTGCCCGCAGCCGGTGGAGCGCGCGGGCGATCTTCGGGAGGTCCGACCCCGTGAGGAGGTAGACGGGCTTCAGGATCTGCGCAGCCAACCGAACAGAGTCTATGGACCGACCACCTCGCAGCCCCGGCCGGCGGTCGCTGGCCGTGCTCGGCGTCCACGCCGCGTCTATCGCTCCGAGCGAACACCGAGATGCGAGCCGTCGGACTCGACGACGACGGTGCCGTCGAGGTCGGTCCGGTGGGTACGGAGCCCGGGCGCGTCCGCGAGCGCGCCGAGCGTCGACGGCGCAGGATGGCCGTAGTCGTTCCCCGCGCCGACGGAGACGACCGCGACGCGAGGCCGGAGCCGCTCGAGCAACGCCGGCAGCCCCGGGTCGCTCGAGCCGTGGTGGGCAACCTTGAGGATCTCGACCGGTGGGATCCGCAGTCGGCTCGTGACGTTCGATTCGGCGTCGGCGGTCAGCAGCGCGTCCACCTCGCCGTAGGAGGCGAGCAGGACGATCGCGTGCTCGTTCGGATCCTCGCCTGCAAGACCCGGCCCCTCGGGCCAGAGCACTTGCAGACGGAGGCGTCCGAGCTGGAAGGCCTGCCCGGCCCGGGCCGTGAGCACGGGGACCCCGCGGTCGGAGGCGGCCTCGAGGGCGTCGTCCTCGTACACGCTCTCGGCCGGGAGGCGGGGGTCGAGCACGGTCTCGACCTGCAGCGCGCGCATGACCTCGGCGGCGCCGCCGATGTGGTCGCGCTGCGGGTGCGTGAGCACGAGCAGCGCGAGCCGCGGGACGCCCCGGCGGCGCAGGATGCGCGCGACCCGCGCCTCCGGCGGGCCCTGGTCGACGAGCACGGCCCCCTCCGGCACCTCGAGCAGCACGGCGTCCCCCTGACCGACGTCGAGGAACGAGACACGCAGTCCGGCCGCCGGCGGCCCGGCGCCGTGGGTTCGCGGCCACAGGACCCACGCGGCGAGCACAAGCGCGAGCGCCGCGGCGCCGACGAGCACCGAGCGCCGCCAGCGCGGGGAGAAGCGGCGGACGGCGAGGAGGAACGCCGGGACGCCCGCGATCGCAGCGAGGGCCCCGGGCGAGGAGAGCTGCGCGAACGGAAGGCCGCCGACGAGGCGGGCGCACCAAGCCAGGTAGGCGACGAGCCAGCCATTCACCCACCCGAGCGCGAGCGCCGCGCCGGGAAGCACCGGCTGCACGGCGGCGGCGAGCAGCCCGAGGCCGAGGATCGGCCCTACCACCGGCGCTGCGAGCGCGTTGGCGAGCACCGACAGCAGGGGCACCGCGCAGAAGTGGATCCAGAGGATCGGCGCGGTCACGGCGGCGCACGCCGTCGAGACGGCGACAAGGGCGACTACGACCCGGGGGACGGGATAGCCCTCGAGCCAGCGTTCCATCCTCGGAACGAGGACGAAGATCGCCGCCACCGCGGCGAACGAGAGCTGGAAGCCCGGATCGAAGAGAGCGTAGGGGTTCCAGGCGAGCAGGACCGCTCCCCCGACGAGCATGAAGTACCAGCGGTCGCCCGCCCTCGCCGAGAGCCACGCCAGGCAGGCGAGACCCCCGGCCACCCCGGCCCGGACGACAGACGGCTGCCAGCCAACGGCGAGGACGTAGGCCAGGATGGCGACGAGAGCGCAGGCGAGGGCGGCCGCCCGCGGCACGCCGGCGAGCCAGGCGAGGACGAGCATTCCGGCGACGACGTAGGCGACGTTCTGGCCCGACACGGCGAGCAGGTGGTAGAGGCCCGACGCCCGGAACCGGTCGAGGAGCTCGGCATCGAGCCCTTCGTCCTCACCGAGCACGACCCCCGCCACGAGGGCGCGCCGCTCGCCCGCGAGCCCGGGCGCGATCGAGCCCGCGAGGAACGATCGCACCTGGTCGGCCACGCCGCCGAGCCCGCCGCGCCTCCCGACGACGTCGAAGCGCTCGGCGCGTAAGACGACGTGCATGCCGTGCCGGCGCAGGTAGGCGGCCTCGTCGAACCCGCCTGCTGCGTCGGCCTCGCGCGGCGCCCGCACGCGCGCGACGAGCTCGAGGATCGCTCCCTGCGGCGGCGTCGGAGCTTCGACCGGAAGCTCGAGCTGGGCGGCCTCGTCGATCTCGCGCTCGCGGACGGCGCGGACGCGCACCGGCAGCCGCTGGGCGAACTCGCCGAGCCGTCCGGGCCCGGTGACCTCGAGCCGAAGCGGCGTCGAGGTGCCGATCTCGGCCGAGAGCGGGCTCGCGTCCAGGGCGGTGAGGCGCCCGCTCCCCCACCACCAGCCCGCCGCAGCGAGCGCGAGCATGAGGACAGGCGCCCGCGCCGGGGCGGCGACCGTGGCGATCGCGGCGAGCGTGGCCGCGACGACGATCGCAGGCGCGCCTGGAGCGCGCACGGCGAGCGACCCCGCAAGCCCGAGGCAGAGCGCACCGGCGAGTGCGTGCGGAACGGGAAGTGTGGGCAGGCGCGTCACACGGCGACCAGCTCCCGAAGCTGGTCGAGGCGCGCAGGGCCGATCCCGGGCACGGCGTCGAGCTCGTCGACCGAGCGGAAGCCGCCGTGCTGGTCGCGGTAGTCGAGGATCCGCTGAGCGGTCACGGGCCCGATCCCTGGCAGCGCGTCCAGCTGCTCGAGCGTCGCCGTGTTCAGATGGACGGGCCCGGCCTGAGCAGCCACGGCGGCGGCGCCCGGGACCGAGGCCCCGCGTTCGCCAGCGGCGGGCGCCCCGCGAGCCGGCACGACGATCTGCTGGCCGTCGGCGATCGGCGCCGCGAGGTTGACGAGGGCGAGATCCGCGGCCGGCTTCGCGCCGCCGGCGGACCGGATCGCGTCGTCGACGCGGCTTCCCTGCGCCAGGTCGTACAGGCCCGGACGCCGGACCGCGCCGACGACGTGGACGACGACGCTTGCGGACGCCGGCTCGGTCGCGGCATCGGGCGACGAGGCGACCACCTGGAGCGCGGCTTCGCTTGTTTCCTCCTCGCTGCCGTCCTGGGAGCTGCCGGCCTGCGCCGCCAGGAAGCGGCCTCCGAGCAGGAGCAGGACGAGGACGACGCCAAGGTACAGGAGCGCCCTGCCTCTCGAGACGCGCGGCATCGAGATCACGTTTTCTATTCTGAGAACGGTTCCTGCACGCGTGTGCGCCGAGACAGCGCCGAGAGTGCGCGAGCCCGTGCCGGAAGCTGTCCCGGCCGCCGCGTCCAGGACGAGGCCGCGGCTAGGACACGACGAGGTTGACGAGCCTACCGGGCACGACGACGGCGCGCCGGATCTCCTTGCCGTCGACGTGGACCTGAACCCGCGGGAGCGCCTTTGCCTGCTCGACCAACTCGTCGTCGGACAGACCGACCTCGACGACGACGCGGTCGCGTACACGGCCGTTGACCTGCACCACGAGCTCGAAGGTGTCTCGCTCGAGCAGCGCCGGGTCGGCCTCCGGCCACGGCTGCTCCCACAGGCGCTCGTGGCCGAGGCGCTGCCAGAGCTCCTCGGCGATGTGCGGCGCGTACGGCTGGATCAGGCTGAGCGCGGTCTCCGTCGCGAAGCGGACCCCCGCAGCCTCGTTCGGGTCACCCTTCACGCGATAGATGTCGTTCACGAGCTCGAACAGCGCCGCGATCGGCGTGTGAAACTGGAACCGGCGCTCGATGTCGTCGCTCACCTTTGCGATCGTGCGGTGAGCCGCCCGCACGAGGTCGCCGCCGCCCGGGTCGCCCGCGGGGCCACGCTGCGCGACCTCGTTCCCGAGCCGCCAGAGCCGGTCGAGCAGCCGCCACGTGCCCTCGATGCCCGTGTCCTGCCACTCCTTGTCCTGCTCGGCCGGGCCCATGTACAGGACGTACAGGCGCACGGCGTCGGCGCCGTACCGCTCGACCATGGCGTCTGGGGCGACGACGTTCCCCTTCGATTTCGACATCTTCGCGCCGAGGTAGTGGATCATGCCCTGATTGAACAGCCGCAGGAAGGGCTCGCGGAACCCGACGAGGTCGAGGTCGTTCAGCACCTTGGTGAAGAACCTCGCGTAGAGGAGATGGAGGATGGCGTGCTCGATGCCTCCGATGTACTGCCGGACCGGGAGCCAGTAGTCGACGATCTCGCGGTCGAACGGAGCCTCGCCGTTCACCGGGTCTGCGTAGCGCAGGAAGTACCAGGAGGAGTCGACGAACGTGTCCATCGTGTCCGTCTCGCGACGCGCAGGGCCGCCGCACCGCGGACACTCCGTGCGCACCCAGTCCTCCGCCGCAGCGAGCGGCGAGCGGCCCTTGGGCAGGTAGTCGTCGACCTCCGGCAGGAGCACCGGGAGATGCTCGTCGGGGACGGGAACCATGCCGCACCCGTCGCAGTACACGATCGGGATGGGGCATCCCCAGTAGCGCTGGCGCGAGAGCAGCCAGTCGCGCAGGCGGTAGCCGATCGCCCGGCGGCCCAGTCCGCGGGACTCGAGCCACTCGACGATCGCGCGCTTGGCCTCGGGGCTCGACAGACCCGAGAACTGCCCGGAGGCGACCAGGCGCTCGCCCTCGGAGTGCCCCACGAAGGCGCCTTCCTCGGGCTCGCCGTCCGACGGCACGACGACGACGCGGACCGGCAGGTCGAAGCGCCGCGCGAACTCGTAGTCGCGCTCGTCGTGCGCCGGCACGGCCATGATCGCGCCGGTGCCGTACTCCATGAGCACGTAGTCGGAGACCCAGACGGGAAGACGCTCGCCGTTGACCGGGTTCGTCACGAAGCGGCCCGTGAAGACGCCGGACTTCTCCCGCTCGGCAGACGCCCGCTCGGCGGTCGACTCGGCCGCTGTGCGGCGCACGTAGTCGAGCACCTCCTGCTCGTGCTCGGTTCACTGCGCGAGCGCGGCGATGAGCGGATGCTCGGGGGCGAGGACGAAGAACGTCGCTCCGAAGAGCGTGTCGGGGCGCGTCGTGAAGACCGGAAGGTCGATTCCGGGGTCATCGAGCCGG
>CAZCIJ010000117.1:0-2101 GCA_964498265.1 uncultured Gaiellales bacterium
GCGCCACCGCGCTGGGTGAGGTAGTCGTGGACGAGGGCTACAGAGGTCACGAGGGCCTCGCTCGGTCGCGAAGGACCCGGCGATAGGTCCACATGACCTCGCGGGCGACTGCTGCCGATGCGAACATCCCCACCGCGCTGCGGGCGCTCTTCCCAAGGCGCTCGTACAGCATCCGGTCGTCCGAGAGGCGTCGAAGCTGATCCGCCAGCGCGCCGGCGTCGCCGGGCCTGTAGAGAAGGCCGTTGCTCTCGTGCTCGATGAGCTCACGCGGTCCGCCCGCGTCCGGAGCGACGACCGGAAGCCCCGCGACCATCCCTTCGGCGACGACCTGTCCGAACGGCTCTGGAATCACCGATGCGTGCACGAGCGCGTCGAAGCGAGCGAGCTCGCCGCGAACGTTCTCGCGGAAGCCGGCGAACTCGACCCGACGGCCGATGCCGAGCGCCGCCGCAAGCTCGCGCAAGCTGCTCTCGTAGCGGTCCTCGCCGAAGAGCGGAGCGCCGACGATGACCGCTCGTTCCTGCCCTCGGGGAAACGCCCGCGCGAACGCCTCCAAGAACACGTGCTGGCCCTTCCACGGCGCGATGCGGCTGACCATGCCGAAGCAGAGCCCGTCGCCGTTCGCGCGGCGCCGGCTCCGTCGCAGCTCCACCGTGTCGTAGATGACCGTCGAGAGGACGACACTCGAGTGGGCCGATAGCTTGGGGCCGAACTCGGAGAGCGCCTCGAGCGTCGAGCGCGAGTTGGCGATGACCGCGTCCGGCGCGAGCCTCGAGGCGAGCTGGACGAGGTCGACCGCCGCCCGCGGGAGGTAGTCCGGAGCGATCCGATCGCGAACGTGCCAGACGACGGGGATCCCGGCCAGCCTCGCCGCGAGGCCGCCGTACAGCGCCGCCTTGAGGGAGTTCGTGTGGACGAGATCAGGGCCGAGCCGGCGCAGACGCCGCGCCAGCACCGCAACGTAGGCTCCCGCCGCGAGGGCGCTCCGCAGGGGGAGCACGCCCGGGCGCACCCGCCCGCGGGGCAACCCACGGGCAACCTCCCGCATGGGCAGCACCTCGACCGAGACGCCCGCCTCAGTGAGGCGGCGGGGGAACGGCCCATCCTCGGCGAGGATCACGTGCGGCTCGACCTCGTCGAGCGATGGCAGCAGGCGCAGGAGGGCGAGCTCCCCGCCAGAGAGCCGAGAGCAGTGATCGAGGTAGACGACGCGGAGGCGCCTCGGACGCTCGCGGCGTCGCAGGCGGTCGAAGATGGCCAGGTGCGTCGCCGCAGTGCGCCGCCACGTGAACCGCTCGGCGTGCGCACGGCAACGCCCCCGGTCGGGGAGCCACGCCGGATGCTCCACCGCCACGGCCAGCCGCTCGGCCAGCGCGTCGGCGTCGTCAGCGGGGACGACGAGGCTCGGGCTGAAGCCGGCCAGCGCCTCGGGCAGGCCGCCGGCGCCGGTAGCGAGCACCGGGGTCCCGCAAGCGAGCGACTCGAGCACGACAAGCCCGAAGCCTTCGAGCGCGACGGAGGGAAGCACGCACAGGTCGGCCGCTCGGTAGCAGCCGATGAGGGTCTCGTCCGGCACGCTTCCGAGGAAGCGCACCTCGTCGCCGACGCCGAGGGACGATGCTCGCGCCTCGAGCTCCGTCCGGGCTGGCCCGTCGCCTGCGACGAGCAGGAGGCGGTCGAGCGCGGCACGAGGCAGCTGCGCCCACGCGTCGAGGAGCACGTCCACGCCCATCCGCGGGATGAGGCGGCGCGGGCACACCGCCACCCAGGCATCGTGCGGAATGCCGAGCGCCTCGCGCGCGAGGACACGGTCTCCTGGCGCGAAGCGGCGCGTGTCCACACCTGGTGGAACGACGGAGACGTCCCACGGCCGCACGCCATACCGCTCGACAACGATGCGCTTGAAGGCGCGCGACAGAACCACGATCCTGTGTGCGCGGCCGTAGACGAGGCGTTCGATCGCCCTCTTGGCCGCGACGTGGACGAGACCATCGCCGGTCGCCCGACCCTCATTGGCCCACGGGCCGTGAAAGTGGACGAGAAGGGGGGTGCTACGGGGCGCTCCCAGTACCGGGAGCGCCCCGTAGAGCGCGAAGCCCGC
>CAZCIJ010000117.1:2111-9412 GCA_964498265.1 uncultured Gaiellales bacterium
CGACGAGGTCGGCCGACGCTTGCAGCTCCCGTGCGGCTCGGGCGAAGCGCCACGCCCGCCAGAGGAGCCGATCGTCGCTTCTTCCGGCAACGCGAACGCCGGTGGGCGCGTCGGAGGCAGGCCCGAGCACGACCGTCGGCGTCCGCACTCCCGCCTTCCCGAGCGCTCCTGTGAGCTCCCGCACGTACCTGTTGAGCCCGCCAGGTTGATCGGGGAACCACCCAGCTCCGAGCACGAGGACCGATCTCACCGCTCCCGCCTCCCGAGCTGCCCCGCGCTCATCCATCGTGTACCAACGCCTTCTGGCGGAGCCACGTGCGGTCGACCCAGCCCATCAGGAGCCACGCGAGCGTGGAGACCGCGTACAGGCCGCCGTTCAGCCACTGGAAGACCGAGACGGCGAGGACGCCGAGCGCGACGAGCGCAAGAGCGTCCCGGCGGCGCAGCGCCAGGCCGTAGGCCTCCCGGAAGGCGAGGGCGAGGATGACGAGGTAGGTCGCAAAGCCGGGGATGCCAAGAGCGACCGCCATGTTCGACGGGTCCGTCTCGGTGCTACCCCGGGTCGAGTCTCCGAACTTGGCTCCGGCAAGGGAGACTACGGAGACGCCGGCGCCAAGCGGCTCCGAGACCGACTGGGTGACCCCGTCCCGGAAGATGTCGAAGTGGAGGCCAAGCGTCGACGACTCGCGGTCGAAGGGCTGCGCGAGGCCCTCGAGTTGGTGGGCGAGAAGCTGCGCCGGACCATCGCCCGCTTCCTCGGTGGAACGGATGCTCGCCGGAGCGAACCCGGCGCTCAGGGTCACCATGACCACGGCGACGGCGGCGACGAGCGCCGCCATGGGAAACGAGAGGCGCAGCCGTGCCGCTGCCATCAGCCCGAGCGCGAGGACGAGCGTGAAGATGGTCCCTCTCGCCGACGCGTAGACGAGGGCTACGCCGAGCAGACCGACCGCCGCCAGCGTGAGTGGAATTCTGATGGCGCGCAAGCCGTATGCGAGCCAGATCACGATGCCGATGGCGAGAATCAGCGCGTACTCGTGTGCCGACGCGAACGATCCGAAGGCCCTCGTCACGCCGCCGACGCTCAGGGCGGCATAGCCGGATTCGTCGATCCAGGCGGCGTCCCACGGACGGAACTCCCCGAAGGTCTGCTCGAGCCCGTATGCAGCGGCCATCAGGCTGAGCACGGCGACGAGCTTCACCACGACTCCGGCTGTTCGGTCGTCGGCGAGGCCCCGTCCGACCCAGAAGGCGAGCGTCGGCGCAAGGACGAAGAGCAGCCCGGCGAATCCCGCCGTGAGGGTGCCCTGCAACGGGTTGAGCGCACCGAGCAGCGCGAGCGCGCTCAGCACGACAACCGCCTTGGCGAGCGTCGTGAGGTTGCGGAAGGCGCCCTCCCGAGCCGCGGGAATCAAGAGGGCCAGGATCGCAGCCGGCGCGACGACGAGGAGCGGATCGACGTCGCCGCTGGGGGCAACCTGGTCGAGGACGCGCCGGACGAGGCCGAGCCCCGCCAGCCAGACGACGAGCAGGTAGAGGAGGTTGCGGGGCGCGACGGTGCTCGCGCCGACGACAAGCACGACGAAGGAGCCGGCGATGACGGCCGGAGTCGCCGCGCTCTCGGGAAGGATGGCGCCAACTGCGAGGAGCGAAACCGCAAGCGCGGCCACGACCGCGCCACCGAGTAACGGTTGCGCCAGCGCCGCCGCCCGCTGCACGCCGGGCCTGCTCACGCAACGACTGCCTTTCCGGTCGTGGACCGAAGGGCGAGAAGCCGCTCGTACTCGGCGAGGATGATCTCTATAGAAGCGTCCCAGCTGAAAGCGCTCGCACGGCGATGCACAGCGGCCGACATACGCGTACGTTCATCCGGGTGCAGGGCGAGGTGCGCGATCGCCTGTCCGACGTCGGTCGGCGTGGGTCGGACGATCACGCCACCCTTCCCATGTCCGACGACCTCCCGTGCGACTCCGACGTCCGCCGTCACAAGCGGGAGGCCGGCCGCAGCGCCCTCGACCAACGCGAGCGAGAACGCTTCGTAGGAGCTCGGCACGAGAAGAAGATCGGCAGCCTGATAGAAGGGAGCCGGGTCCGGTTGGTGTCCGAAGAAGGATGTGGCGTGACCGACACCTGCGGTGGCCGCGATATCCGCGAAGCGTCGTGAATCGCCTGGGCCGACCACCCACAGACACGCCGTGTCGGCGCCAGTCGCTCGCGCTGCCGCCAGACCCTCGATCGCAGTCCGCAGGCCCTTTCGATCCCAGTCGCCCCCGACGAAGAGCGCCACTATGTCGTGCTCGCCGGCTCCCAGGCATGACCGGAGCTTGCGGCGGGTGTGCGGATCAGGCCGGAAGCGTTCTGCATTCACGCCGTTCGGAGTGACGACGACGCGAACTCCCGGGTAGTGACGCTCGAGCTCGGTGGCCACCATTTTCGAGACGGCAGCCAGCGTCTGTACTCGTCCCGGTCGGTAGCACCAGCGCTCGGCGGCGATCGCGAGGGTGCGCTGGATGCCCGTGTTGACGCGGCGCGGAAGGGGAGCGTCGCGCGGGGCGAGCGTCCCGGTTGCTCGGTACCAGCCGGCGTGACAGAAGTGAACCGCGGCGAGATCCGTCCGATTCGGAACGAGCGCTCCGACAGTGTGAACGAGATCGGCCTTCGCGCGGGCGACCTCGAGCGCTGCGAGCGCGAAGAAGGTCGTGAACTTCAGCGGCACCGGCCGACTGGGAACGGGAATGCGCCTCCACTCGACGAGAGGTCGTAGGTCGGGCGCGAGGTCGCGCGAGATGACAACGAACTCCACACGGCCCGCCGCGCGGCGGATGAGCTCTGCGCAGACGCGCTCCATCCCTCCGTGGTCGTGGATCGCATGCGCGACGAGCGCCACTCGTGGGACTCCCCTCATGCGTCCGCTCACGCTGCCACCGCCGCGGACGAGCGCACGTGCCCCTGCAGGGCGCCCTCGAGCTCCTCGGCGACCGCTTCGATGCTGAAGAGCCGCTGGACGCTCCGTCGGCCCTGCCGGGCGAGCGCTCGTCGCTCCGACGGCCGTTCCCTGAGGTCGGCAAGCGTTGCCGCCAGGGCGGCGGCGTCTCTCTCGGGAACGAGACGGCCGCCGCCGGTGGCTCCGACGACCCAGGGGATCTCGCCGGAGCTCGAGCCGACGATGGGTATCCCGCACCAGAGCGCCTCAACGAGCACCCGGCCGAACTGCTCTGCCCACCATGGCGTCGTACGCGACGGGAGCACGAGCACGTCCATCCCCGCGTATGCGGCCGGCATGTCCTCGTGCCGGACGCCGGTGCGTAGCTCGAGAGCGCCGTTGGAGAGCGCCCTCCGCTCGAGCTCCGGCCGCAGCGGCCCGTCCCCGACGAGCACGAGGCGGACCGGCGGCACAAGCCGCTCGACCGCGGCAACCAGGTCCCGCACTCCTTTCTCCGCCACGAGCCGGCCCGCGTAGCCGATCGTGAACACTTCGTGGGCGGCCGGAGGATTGGCGTCCCAGCGCGGAACGGCGTGCGGCACGAGCGCCACGTCGCGCGCCCCGTAGCGCCACGCGAGCGATCCCGCTGCCGGAGAGCGTGCCGCGACGAACGCGGCGCGCGGCAGGATCCAGGAGCGGATCAGCCGCGCCGGGAGCGGGAGCGTGCGATCGAGGTTCTCTGCAGCCTGCACGGCGAACGGCACGCCTAGCCGCCACGAGGCGCGTCCCCACTGGAGCGCCGGGATGGAGAACGCCTCCTCCTCGAGGTAGACGAAGTGAGGCCGGGCGCGTCGAAGCAGCCGCCCGGCCGCGGCGAGGTAGACGTGCCGCTGGTCACGTCCCGGTAAGAGGATCGGGACGAGCCGCACGTGGGAGTCCAGTCCAGGAAGGGCACGAGCCTGAAAGGTCCCCGACTCGTACGGATGCCGCCAGGTCGCCGGAGCGACGACGGTCACGTCCCAGCCACGCTCGGCAAGCTCGAGGTAAAGGGCCTGATTGACCGCCACGACGCACGCGTGGCTGACGACGAGCAGCCTGCGCTCCTCGCTCACGATCTTCTCTCTCGCATGCGCGGCCATACGTATCTCGCGTAGGTCCACAGGGCGAGGAGACGACCCCGCATCGCGGCAACGAAGCGAAGCGCGACGGCCCGCCGATCGCGCTCCCGTGCGAGCCGCTCCAGCAGCACGAGAAGCCCTGGCGCGTGCCGGTAGCCGACCAGGAACGCGTAGAGGACGACCACCGGCTTCTGCCACATCGGCGCGTGCTTCAGCAGCACGTAGAGCTGGTTGTGGATCGCGTTCGCCCGAGCGGTGACGGTCGGGCGCTCGCGCTGATCCTCGTCGTGGCGCGGCGCCGGGTAGTGATCGACGACGACCTCTGGGTCGTAGACGACGCGCCAGCCGCGGCAAGCGACGGAGAGCGAGGCCTCCATGTCCATGCAGACCTGCGGACCCGTGCCTAGGAGCGCCTCGTCGAAGCCCGCAAGGGCAGATCGCCGGTACGCCATGTTCGCGCCCTTCAGAAACCGGACGTCTTGGAGCCGGCTCTCGAGGTGGTGGTTGCCGAGCGTGCGTCCGAACCAGAGGACGCAGCCGACCCTCTCCGCTGTTCCGTCGATCGTCCCGCCTCGCTCGTGGACGACGTCGCGGCCACCCACGGCGCCAGTCGCCGCGTCTGAGCCGAACCGAGCGACGATCGTCTCGAGCCACTCAGGCCGCGGAGCTGTATCGTCGTCGGTGAAGCAGACGATCTCCGACCGCGCCGCGGCGAGCCCGCGCGTCATGGCCGCCCGCTGCCCGGCCTCGCGCACCAGCTGGACATCGAGAGCCAAAGGCAGGTCCGGCGCGTCGAGCAGCGCCCGTGTCTCGGCGTCGTCTTCGCGCGCGGCGACCACCACCTGCGCGGGCGGCAGCGTCTGAGCGGCCAGGGCGGCGAGGCAGCGCCGAAGGTCTGCCGGACGCTTGTACGAGGCGACAATGACGGACGCCGCGAGCCCCGACCTCGGGCGCCGCGCCTCGACCTCGACCGGCACGGGCACAGGCTGCCCGCCCACTAGTAGGACTTCCCTCGCAGCATGATCGGGATCGTTCGCGCGATCAGCCGGCAGTCGTTCGCGAACGACCAGGTCGTCACGTAGAGGAAGTCGAGGCTGACCATCTCGTCGAAGGGGATCTCGCTGCGGCCCATCACCTGCCACAGCCCCGTCATCCCCGGCCGAAGCTCGAGCCGTCGGCGGGCCCACGCGCCGACGTGCTGGTCCTCGTCGAGGATCAGCGGGCGAGGACCCACGAGGCTCATCTCGCCTCGCAGCACGTTGACCAGCTGCGGCAGCTCGTCGAGGGCGTAGCGCCGGAGGAAGCGACCTACGCGGGTTACACGCGGGTCATCACGCACCTTGAACATGCGCCCGTCCCCGACCAACCGGTGCTCGTTGAGGTGGCTGATCTCGTGCTTGCGCACCTCGGCGTCCGTGACCATCGTCCGGAACTTCAGGATCTCGAAGGACCGGGCGCCCGCCCCGACGCGCACCTGACGGAAGAAGACAGACCCGGGCGAGTCGACCTTGATCGCCACGGCGGCGAGCGCAAAGACAGGGGCGAGGAAGACGAGCGAGGTGAGCGCCACGACGACGTCGAGCGTCCGCTTGACGACGACCTTCGACCGCGAGAGCCGGAGCGGAGGGAGCCCGATGAACGGCAGGCCGCAGACGGTGTGCGGCGCGGCGTTGGATCCAACCATCTCGAAGAGCCGCGGCACGACGTCGACCTGGACGTCAAGCGAACGCAGAGACCTGATCATCGCCAGCATGCGCTCAGGTGGATCGTTCGAGAAGGCGATCACGACGCGCTCGACATCGCGCTCCTTGGCGATTCCCAGGACGTCCTCGGTCGCGCCCAGGACCGGCACGGCTTCCACCGCACCTACGCGCTCTTTCGGGTCTGCGTCCACGAAGCCGAGCAGGTTGATGCCGAGCTCGGGGTGGCGCAGGAAGCGCCGCGCGATCCGCTGGCCGATCTCGCCTGCCCCGACGATGAGCGTGTTCTGGCGGTACGACGGCCGCGAGCGGCAGACGGCCCTGGTCACTGCCCGTCCGCCTGTCATGAACACGATCGAGAAGGTCCAGAACCCGATCAGCTTCGGCATGTCCGGACGAACCGCCCCGGTGAGCCAGGCTCCCGCCACGAAGACCCAGGCGCCGAGGGTGACGACTTGGAGCACGCCGACGAGCTCGTCCGCCGTGGAGTGGTCCATGCGCTCCTCGTCCCTGTCGTAGAGACCGTAGAGCTTGGCGATGAGGAGCCAGCCGGGCAGCGTTCCGATGAACACCAAGGTCTCCAGCCCGACCCCTAGGCGGTCGACTGCTGCGGTGCCGCCGCCAAAGAGCAGCTGCGCCACGAGGAACGCGAGCGAGAGCCCCACCACGTCGACGAGGATCAGGGCACGCTGAACCAGCCGTCCGCGCCGTCTGGCCGCGGGGGGAGCCGGGTGGCGACGCCGCAGAGTGGTCGGCGCTGGGGGGGCCGCCAAGATCCTCGAGATCCTAGAGAGGCACGGGGTGTTTGTCTCCTCGCTATCCGGCTAGTTTCACGTGCTCGACCTGACCGCGACCCCGAACGGCCGTCGCCTTGTAACCATCCTCGAGCTCCGCCCCGAGAAGCACGAATCCGAGCTTGGCCGCCGGGGACGCGTCGAGCAGCCGGCGCAGCTCGGCGAGCATCGGGCGGCGGAGCATCTTCAGATGACACACGAGGAACAGCGCGTCGACGTGGGTGCTCACGGCGAGCGCGTCGCCGTCGGACAGCAGGGGAGCCGCCGTCGCGACAACGAGCTCGCGCTCTTCCCCGAGAGACGTGAGTATGCGACGGAGAGCAGGGGTTCCGACGAGCGCTCCCGGCGTGGTGGCGGTTCGCGCAGCCGTGCCGGCCGGCAGCACAGCCAGCGTGACGCCCTCGCCGGAATGGGCTCGCGCGCCATTCCCTCCGCCCCACTCGGCCCCGCCGATCGGCACGGAGCGGATCGCCTCGTCGAGAGGGAGATCTCCGAGCGCAACGTCGACGACGCCCGGAGCCCGATCCAGGTCGAAATAGCGCCCGAGCCCCGGGCGACGCAGATTCAGGTCGACGAGCACGAGCGACCGGTCGGCCCGGGCAAGCGTCACCGCGAGGTTCGCCGCCACCGTCGACGCGCTCTCGTCCTCGACGGCGCTCGTCACCATGATCGAGCGAGCACCGTGGGCGAGATTCGCGATCTCGAGGTTCGTGCGCAGAATCCGGAACGGCTCGGCGTCTGCACCGAAGGGCTCGCCGAGCGTGAC
>CAZCIJ010000118.1:0-222 GCA_964498265.1 uncultured Gaiellales bacterium
GGCCGTTCTCGTAGACGTTCTTCTTCGTGAGGCTGAAGCCGCCCGGCACCACCCCGCCCATGTCCAGCTGGTGGGCCTGGAGGTTCACGAATGCCGCGAGCTCCCCCTTGTGGTACACGGGCCGGCAGAAGAGCAGGTCGTTGACGTGGGTGCCCTTGCGGTAGGGATCGTTCGCGATGACGACGTCCCCGGGCTCGAGGCGGTCCGCCCCGTACTCCTCGA
>CAZCIJ010000118.1:232-9269 GCA_964498265.1 uncultured Gaiellales bacterium
CGCACCGAGTCGGTCATCGTCACGGTGAAGAGCACGATGGTGCTGCTCATCGCCGGCGTCGGGTAGTCGGTCCTCGGCGGGCCGGCGATGGTCGCGGCGAAGTCGTAGAAGTCGCGGAGGATAGGCGAGAACGCCGTCGTCAGCAGCTTGCCGCACACGTGCTCGACGACGTAGCGAAAGCGGTTCGCGAGCACGGTGGCCGTGAAGCGGTCGCAGCCGTAGCGCTCGCGGAAGTCCGCGTCGTCCAGGTCGCGAATCGCGGGCCGGCTCGCGGACGTCGCAGTCGTCGTCAGGGTCTCCTCTCCTCCGTGCCCTGCTCGATGACGATCTCGCCGAAGTGGCCGACCTGCGCGACCTGCTCGGGGCATACGAGCGTCGTCGACAGCGGCTCACGGATGATCGCGGGGCCGCGGATCCGGGCGCCCGCGGCCAGGGACTCGCGCTCGTACTCCCCGGCGCGGAGCACGCCCTGGTCGCCCCGCGCTGAGCCCGGCGCGGCGTCCCAGTAGCGCAGCTCGACCGTTCGGCCGGGGTGCACCTCGCGTGCCGTCCCCGCTCCCGGCACGTACTCGATCTTGTCCGCCGGCACGACGAGCTGCACCCGGTAGGTCACGCCCTGGACCGGAACGTACGGAAAGCGGCTCCCGTAGTGGCGCTCGTACTCGGCGTGGAAGCGCTCGATCAGCTTGGGAATCGTGTCCTCCGTGATCGGCCCGTCCGGGACCTCGACGAACGGAGTCTCCCAGCTCTGTCCGAGGAGGCGGCCGTCGATCGTGCGCCTGACGGCGAGGCCGTCGGCGGTCGCGCCGATGCGGGCCCGGAGCCGCTGCTCCATCTGGGTGAACACCGAAGCGACGAGCGGCGCCGTCTCGGGCGAGAGCACGACGTAGGCGCTGCGGCTCTCGTAGTACACGAGGTCGGTGCTGAGCAGGCCGAGGGCCGAGAACAGCCCTGGATGGGGCGGCACGACCACTCGCCTGACGTGGAGGAGGTCGAGCGCGGCAGGAAGGAGCATCGGGCCGGCCGCGCCGTAGGCGACCAGGCTGAAGTCCCTCGGGTCGACGCCGTGTCTGATCGCGACGTTCGTGACCTCCTCGGCGATGTTCGCGACCGCGATCCGGTAGGCGAAGGCGACGCGCTGCTCGAACGAGAGCTGCGTCTCGAGCGACGCGAAGGCGCGCCGCGAGAGCTCGGGATCGAGCCTCATCTCCCCGCCCGCGAAGCCGGCCGGGTCGAGGATGCCCATGAGCAGGCAGGCGTCGGTCACGGTCGGGCTCTGGCCGCCGCGTCCGTAGCAGGCAGGTCCCGGATCCGACCCGGCGCTCGCCGGTCCGACGACGACATCGCCGGAGAGGGAGATCGAGACGATGCTGCCGCCGCCCGCGCCGACGCTCGAGACCTCGGTCGAGAGCGCGTTGATGATCAGGTCGTGCTCGAGCTCGAATGTGTTGCTCACGAACGGCTGCCCCTCGGCGACGAGCGAGACGTCCGTCGAGGTCCCGCCGACGTCGGCGCAGATGAGGTTCCCGTCCTCCATCGCCTGACCCAGGCGCGTGCTCGAGATCGTCCCCGCCGCCGGGCCGGCGAAGACGATCCGGAACGGCTGCTCGAGCGCCTCCTCCCACGGGAGCAGCATCGCCGCGCAGTCGGCGAAGTTGAGGTCACCGGCGAAGCCCAGCGCTCGCAGCTCACCGTCGAGCGTGCGTGCGTACCGCGTGAAGATGAGCTTCATGAAGACGTCGACGACGGTCGTCGAGGCGCGCGCGTACTCCTTGGCGAGCGGGGACGTCTCGGCGGAGATCGACACCGCCACGTCGCCGAGCGCCTCGCGCGTCAGCTCCCGCAGGCGCTCCTCGTGCTCGTGGTTGACGTAGGAGTTCAGGAGGCAGATGGCGACGCCCTCGACCCCGCAGCGCGCGAGCACGGCGAGCTGACGGCGCGCGTGCTCCTCGTCGAGCGGGAGCAGCACGCTGCCGTCCGCGAGCACCCGCTCGGCGACTCCCCGGCGCAGGTAGCGAGGGACCAGCGGCCGTGCCACGTCCCCGAACGAGCGGCGCCAGCTCGGATCGGTCAGGGCGCTCGTCGGCCGCCAGACGCGGCCTCGATCGAGCATGTCGCGATGCCCCTCCGTCGTGAGGAACCCGATCTTGGGCAAGCGCCTGGTGATGACGGCGTTCAGCCCCATCGTGCTGGCGTGGTTGAAGACGCCGCTGCCGTCGACGCCGAGCCGCCGGGCGCCCTCGACGACGGGCCCTGCGGGCTCCGCCGGCTCGCTCGGGACCTTGGTCACCTCGATGCGACCGTCGCGAACGGCCACGACGTCGGTGAACGTCCCGCCGACGTCCACGCCCAGCACGTCAGGCCTCCCCAGCCCGTTTACTCGCCATCGAGCCCTTCGAGCGCGAGCGGCGTGAAGGAGCCGAACAGCGGGGCGCGCTCTCGCCTGGCTGACGCGAGGCAGCGCTGGCACTTGCGAGCATCCCACCAGCCGCCCTCGCCGACGACCCGGTAGTCGGCGAGCTCGGCGGCGCCGCATTCCGGGCAGGCCCCCTCGGCCGGGCGGCGCTCGACGGAGAGGTACGGCGTATCCGGTCGGGGAAAGCTGTGCACGGCGGTCAGCGGGGCTCGCGGGCCATCACGAGCGTCTCAACGGCACGGCCTCCTGCATGGTTGTACGACGATCCTACGATGGGCCCATGAGGGTGTCAATCGCACGGCGCGCGTCCCCCCAGGGCCTGAGAGGATTCATCGCGGCCGCGCCGCCGTCCACCGGGTAGATCCCTCCCGTGGCGTACGCCGCCTCGTCGCTCAGCAGGAACGCGACGAGGGCGGCGACCTCGTTCGCGGTGCCGACGCGCCCGAGCGGTCCCCTCCTCGCACGCGCCGGGGCGTCGCCGGCGCCCGGGGCGGCGCCGCCTGCGAGCAGGCCGGTCAAGACGATACCCGGCGCGACGGCGTTGACACGGACGCCGATCGGGCCCCCGTAGACCGCAGCGCTCCGCGTCAGCCCGACGACGCCGTGCTTGGAGGCGTGGTACGGGACCAGGTCGGCGCTTCCCGTAACGCTGGAGATGGAGGCGGTCGCGACGATCGAGCCGCCCGACCCTTGCGCCTCGAACTGCCGGAAGGCAGCCCGGAGCCCGAGGAAGACTCCGCGGAGGTTGACGGCGATGACCTCGTCGAAGTCGCTCGCGGTCAGCTCCGGGATGGGTGCGGGAGACCCTGCGATGCCCGCGTTGAGGTGGTGGAGGTCGACGCGGCCGAAACGCTCGGCGGCGGCCCGGACGTAGCCCTCGACGTCCTCCTCGCGCGAGACGTCGGCGGCGACCGCGATCGCCGGAGGCCCGAGCTCGCCGGCGACGGACACGGCGCGCTCGTCGTCTGCGTCCACGACGACCACGCTCGCTCCCTCGGCCGCGAGGCGGGCGGCCGTCGCCCGGCCGATGCCGCCGGCGGCGCCGGTGACGACGGCGACCTTCCCTCCCAGACCCTCGAGTGCCATCGCGTTCCCTCCTGCCAGCCTCTAGACTCCGCGCGCGTCGAGCTCGTCCAGCAGGATCGGGCCTCCGAGCGCGAAGGTCTTGATGCCGATCGTGCTCGCGAGCTCGAACACCTCCATGAGCTCCTCGGCCGTGGCGCCGAGCTCGAGCGCGTTGCGGATGTGCTGCCGGAGCCCGGGGATGTAGAGGTGCGTGGCGGAGACGTCGAAGGCCGTGTAGATGAGCTCCTTGACCTTCGGCTCGAGGACCCCGGTCGTCCAGGGAACCGCCGAGAAGTCCAGGTACGCCTCGAAGAAGTCCGGGTCGAGGGCGAGCAGGCCGTCCCAGAACGCGTTCCAGTACCCGCGCTTGCCCTCGAAGTCGGTCCTCAGGCGCTTCTGGCGTTCGGTCAGCGCTCGCGTGCGGGTCTGGCCCAGCGCATCGAGCTCCTCGAGCAGCAGCGGGACCCCGATGTTGCAGGCGTGGATCCCCAGCGTGCTCGTGAGCTGGAGCACCTCCAGCAGCTCCTCTCTCGTCGCCCCGTGCTCGAGCGCTCGCTGGATGTGCTCGCGCAGGCCGGGCTCGTCGAGATGGGTCGCCGCCCCGTCCACGGCGATGCAGACGAGCTCCTTGACCTTGGGCTCGAGAGGACCGTTGCGCCGCGGCACCGACGAGAGGCGCAGGTACGCCTCGAAGAAGCCCGGGTCGAGATCGAGCAGGCTCTGCAACGACTCGTCCCAGTAGCCGCGCGTCTCGACGAACTGCTCGCGAAGCTGCGTGCGGCGCGAGCTCACGTCTGGGCGTCCGTGCTCTCGAGCGCACGGAGGCCGGCGCTCGCGGCCTCCTCGACGTGCCGCGCTGCGGCTCGTGCGGCACTCTCTCCGTCGCGTGCCTCGACCGCCTCGACGATGGCGCGCATCTCGGCCACCGCACGCTCCTTCCGGCCCGGTTGCGAGAGCGACGTGGCCCGCAGGACGCTGACCCGGGCCTGCAGCCCACCGAGGATGGTGCGGATCGCGCTGTTGCGCGCGCCGTCGAGCAGCGCCCGGTAGAAGCGGTCCTTCGCCTTCAGCATGGCGCGGATGTCGCCGCCCTCGCGGGTAACCCGCTCGACCTCGTCGAAGGAGTCGCGCAGCTCCTTGACCTGCGCGTCCGAGGCGTGCTCGACGAACCGGCGCGCAGCCAGCGCTTCGAGCGCCGCCCGCACCTCGTACAGCTCCGCCGCTTCCTCCGGAGAAGGGACGGCCACGATCGCGCCCTTCTGCGGGATCGTCGTCACGAGACCTTCTGCGGCGAGCTCGCGCAGCACCTCCCGCACCGTCGTGCGAGAGACGCCGATCTGCTCGACGAGCTCGCGCTCGATCAGACGCCGCCCCGGGGGCAGCCGCAGCTCCACGATCTCCTGGCGCAGCAGCTCGAGGACCTGCTCCCGCAGCGGGGCGGCAACGCGTCCGACCCTCAGCGAGAGCTCGGTCGTCGTGGAGGCCTCGGTTCCTCCCCCGCCCACCGGACGAACGTACCGCACGCTCGTCATCCGATCAACGCGACGCCTTGGGGTCTGACCCTCGCGGTCAGGGGGCAGCGCCCTGGCGCGGAGCCGTGGACAGCCCGCAGCGGCGAACGGCGCGGGGACGGAGTCGAGGGCTCAGTCATGACGTAGGTCCCTGAGCGCCTGCTCGGCCACGCGAAAGGCGTCCAGGGCCGCAGGCACGCCGCAGTAGATCGCCGCCTGGAGGAGCGTCTCCCGGATCTCCTCCTCGGTACAGCCGTTGTTCACGGCGCCGCGGACGTGAGCTGCAAGCTCTTGCGGGCGGTTGAGCGCGGTGAGCATGCCGAGATTCAGGAGGCTTCGCGTTCTCCGATCGAGCCCCTCGCGCGTCCAGACGGCGCCCCAACAGTACTCGGTGACGAGCTCCTGCATCGGCTCGGTGAAGGGAGTGGCGCGCTCGAGCGCCCGATCGACGTACTCGGAGCCGAGCACGTCGCGCCGCGTCGCGAGGCCGCGCTCGTAGCGCCCGTCCGAAGAGGTGGTCATCTCATGCTCCTTGTGTCGTGACGTTCTCGTTGCGCTTCAGTCGTGCTGGTGGTACTCGAGGTCGGTGACCTCGTCGAGCCACTCGCTCGCGCCGAGCGAGATAGCGAGGTGGACGAGGTACGTGTCGCTGTCCGCCCCGTGCCAGTGCTCTTCGCCCGGCGGGATGTAGACGGTGTCTCCGACGCCGATCGTCCCGCCCCGGCCGTCGCGGGCGTACACGCGGCCTTGGCCGCTCGTCACGTACAGGATCTGTCCGCCCTCGTGGCGATGCCAGAAGGTGCGGGCCTGGGGCGAGAAGAAGACGCTGTTGATCATGACGTCGCCGGTGCTCTGAAGCACCGGATCGGCCCAGACGGCTCCGGTGAAGTTGTGCGAACGACGCTCGGACGGCAGGCCGGTCTCTCGACCACGGTTGATCTTCATGGGTGTCTGTGCTCCTTCGCGTTCGAGGGTCGCCCGCCGTGCAGCCGCACGCCGCCCGCGACGTCTCCGAGGGCGTCGACGACGCGATTCGAGATCTGGTCGCCGTACCCCAGTCCGGCGGCGAGGCCGAAGGTCGCGATGCAGCCGGCCGCGTTGAGGGTGGGGACGCCGAGTTCCCGGGCGAGATCGACGTAGAGCGTCAGGTCCTTCAGCATCAGGTTCCCGGTGAGGCCGCCTTCGAGGTAGTCGCCCTCCACGATGCGCGGGAAGCGGTTCAGGGTCGCGAAGTTGACGCCGCTCGAGTGGTTCACGACGTCGAGGAACGTCTGGAGATCGAGTCCCGCCTTGCGGGCTGCCACCATCGCCTCGGACGTCGCGGCCAGGGAGATCCCGTTGAGGAAGTTGTTGAGCAGCTTGGCCGTGTGCCCGGCCCCACTCCCGCCCATGTAGTAGACCCTCGAGCTGAACGTCTCGAGTAGCCATCGCACGCGTTCGAGGGCGCGTTCGGAGCCCCCGGCCATGATCGAGAGGGTTCCGCGCTCGGCGGCGCTCGCCCCCCCGGAGATACCGGCGTCGATCAGCTCGACGCCCCTCGTACCCAGGCGAGCGCACAGCCGGACGGTGGAGCTGGGTGCAGCGGTGCTCAGGTCGACCACGATCTGACCGGGCCGGCAGCCCTCGAGGACCCCGTCGTGTCCGAGGACGACGGACTCGACGACGGGGCTGTCCGGGAGCGAGAAGAGCACGACGTCCACCTCCCGCACGAGGGCTGCCACTGACGCAGCGGCGGCGACGCCGGCAGACTCCGTCCGGCTCGGGTCGCGGTCGTAGCCGACGAGCTCGTGGCCGGCGGCGATGATCCGCTGCGCGATCCTGCCGCCCATGTTGCCGAGCCCGACGATGCCGACTCGCTCCCGTGCCATCGGACCGGGACGGTATCGCATGCTCGTCATACAATCAATCGTCCTTGGCTGCTCGCGGGAGCGCCGGATATGCTGGCCCGGGCCTCCGGCCAACAGCGTTCGCGGACATGGCATGCGATCTCGACTAGCGCTCGCCGTCGCCGCCGTCGCCCTGGCCGCAGCCTGCGGCGGCGAGGACGACAGCGTTCGCCTCTCCCGGGCGGAGTTCGTCGAGCAGGCGGACGCGATCTGCGCGGACGCCGACGGGCAGATCGCCGCGCTCGGCGAGCCGACGTCACTCGGCGAGCTCGCCGAGTACGGGGCGGAGGCGATCGCGATCAACGAGGAGGCGTTCGCCGCGCTGCGAGCGCTCGACGCGCCCGAGGAGCTCCAGGCACAGCTCGACGAAGCCTACGGGCTGCTCGAACGGCAGATCGAGCTCAGCCGCGAGCTCGTCGCGGCCGCCGAGGCGGGGGAGAGCGATCAGGTGAACGCGGTCGGCACGGAGATCGGGCAGGTCAACGATCGGGCCGACGCGATCGCCCGGGACATCGGCCTGCGGGAGTGCGGCTCGGACTAGGGGCTCAGCTGTGGCCGAGCGGCCCGCGCAGCGCAGCCTGGGCTGCCCAGTGCCCGCACATGCCGTGGACGCCGCCGCCCGGCGGCGTGGACGACGAGCAGATGAGCACCGTCCGAAGCGGCGTCGCGTACGGGACGCGCCTGGCGACCGGGCGCGCGTACAGCTGGCGCAGATCCTGGACGCCGCCGTTGATGTCGCCGCCGACGTAGTTTCCGTTGTATGCCTCCATCGCGGCGGCCGAGTAGCCGTGACGCGCGAGGATCCGGTCGCGGAAGCCGGGTGCGAAGCGCTCGATCTGGGCCTCGATCCGCTCGCTCATGTCGAGGGTCGAGCCGCTCGGGACGTGGCAGTACGCCCACACGGTGTGCTTTCCCTCGGGGGCGCGCGACGGATCGAACATGCTCTGCTGCGCGAGCAGGACGTACGGCCGCTCGGCATGACGGCCTTGCCAGGCGGCCGCCTCCGAGGAAGCGATCTCCTCGAGCGTGCCGCCGAGGTGAACCGTGGCGGCGCGTGCGCACTCGGGCGCCTGCCACGGAGCCGGCCCGTCGAGCGCGAGGTCGAGCTTGAACACCCCGAGGCCGTAGCGGTAGCGGTCGAGCCGGCGGCGGTAGCCGGCCGGCAGCCGCTCGCCGGCGATCGCGACGAGCTGCCTCGGCGTCAGGTCGACGAGGATCGCGCGTGCCGGCGGGAGATCGGTGAGCGACACGACCTCTCGGCCGGTCTCCACCTCGCCGCCGAGAGAACGCAGGTACGAGACGAGCGCGTCGGCGAGCGCCTGCGATCCGCCGCGGGCGAGCGGCCAGCCGGCGTGGTGCCCGAGGAGCCCGAGCATCAGGCCGAAGGCGGCGCTCGGCGCCCTCGTGAGCGGGAGCATCGAGTGGGCCGCGAGCCCGGCGAAGAGCGCTCGGGCAGGCGCCTCTTGGAAGAGACAGCGTGCGAGCCGCTGCGCGGGGAGGATGGCGCGCAGCCCGTAGCGGGCGACCGTGAGCGGATGGCGGGGGATCCGTAGGGGCCCAAGGAGCTCGTCGAGCAGCACCTCCGCCGTCTCGACGAGCGGCTCCATCAGCTTCCGGTAGGGGCGACCGTCGCCGCCGAGGCGCGCGGCGGTCGCGTCCACCGAGCGCTCGAGCGTCACCGCCGACCCGTCGTCGAGCGGGTGCGCGAGCGCGGCAGGGGGCTGGATCAGCTCCAGGCCGTGGTCTGCGAGCGGGAGCGAGCGAAAGAAGGGCGAGGCGAGCCCGAGGGGATGGATTGCCGAGCAGACGTCGTGGCGGAAGCCGGGGAGCGTCAGCTCGGCGGTGCGCGTCCCGCCGCCGGCGGTCTCGGCCGCCTCGAGGACGAGCACCGAGCTGCCTGCGCGCGCGAGCGTGATCGCCGCCGCGAGGCCGTTCGGCCCCGAGCCGACGATGACCGCGTCGAGCACCCTGTGGCTATGTGCGACGCCTCGGACGGTCGGGTCCTCGCACGAAGCCCAGTACGGGGAGACCGCCGACTACGAGTTCTCGTCCGATGTGCCGGCGGGGACGATCCACCCGCGAGCCTAGGAGCCGCTCTCGAGCTTCGCCAGCTCCTGATTGATCGCCTGCGCCGTCTCCGAGCCGACGAGCCCGTCGGC
>CAZCIJ010000119.1:0-9257 GCA_964498265.1 uncultured Gaiellales bacterium
CGCATGACCCGCGCCGTGGAGGAGTTCGGCGGGACCGTGGGCGCGTACATGGGCGACGGGATCGCAGCGTTCTACGGCGTGCCCGCCGCGCATGAAGACGATCCGGAGCGCGCGGCCCGGGCTGCTCTCCGCATCCTCGAGGAGCTCAGCAAGTATGCGGTCGAAGTCGAGAGCGTGTGGGGGATCTCGGATTTCAGCGCCCGGGTCGGGATCAACACGGGTGAGGTCGCGGTCGGCCTTGTCGGCTCGGCGGATCCGCAGGCAATCTCGCTCGGAGACACGAACAACGTCGCTGCCCGCTTGCAGGGCATAGCGGAGCCCGGAACGATCGCAGTCGGCCAGACGACTGCGAGAGCGCTCGTGCATCGCTTCGTCCTCGAGCCGCTGGGGGAGGTCACGGTCAAGGGCCGCGTTCAGCCCGTGGAGGCGTGGAGGCTCGTGGGCCCGCAGAGCACAGAGGAGCCCCCGCAGCTCACGCCGCTCGTCGGGCGAGCCGAGGAGACTGAGCGTCTTCGGCAGCTCTTGGACGAGCTGATCGCCGGACGCGGTCAGATCGCCTTCCTCCTCGGCGACGCGGGCATTGGCAAGACCCGGCTGCTCAGCGAGGTTCGCAGCCTCGCGACAGAGAGGGTTACCTGGATGGAAGGCCGATGCCACTCCTACGGGACGAGGCTCCTCTACGGCCCGTTCATCCAGATGCTGCGAGGCTGGCTCGGGGTCGAGGAGGGCGAGGCCGAGCTCTCTGTCCGGACGAAGCTCCGCGCGAAGCTCGGGCTGCTCCCTGCGTCGCAGCTCCCCGACGTGCTGCCCTACCTCTCGCGCCTGCTCTCGGTGCAGCTCGACTCCGAGACCGACGAGCACCTGCGCCTTCTCTCACCCGAGGATCTCGCCAGCGAGATCCGCCGGGCGTACACGACATGGATCGCAAGCCTCGCCAGCCAGGGCCCCCTCGTCGTCGCGCTCGAGGACATCCACTGGGCGGACCATCTGAGCCGCGCCCTCGCCGAGGAGCTCCTCGAGCTGGCTCACCTGACGCCGCTGCTTCTCGTTGCGACCTCACGTGTCGACCCGGCCTCAGAGGGCTGGCAGCTGCGCGTCCGTGCGCTTGCGCAACATGTGCATCGCTCCGTAGAGCTCCCGCTCGAGCCCCTGTCCGAGCCTGCGGCGCGCGAGCTGCTCGCCGGGCTTCCGGCAAGCCGATCGCTGTCCGAACCCGAGCTCGATCAGATCGTGCTCGGAGCCGAAGGCAACCCGCTCTACCTCGAGGAGCTCTTACGGGCCTTCGTCGAGGCCGATCAGCGTAGGGTTCACACGTGGGCGCCGACGGTCACGGGAGCGCGCGTCTTGACTCCGACGCTCGAGAGCCTCCTGCTCGCTCGAATCGACCGGTTGCCCCGAGGAGCTCGCCGGCTCGCTCAGGTCGCCGCGATCATCGGCCGGGCGTTCCCGCTCTCGGTGCTACAGCACGTTGCCCAGAGCGACGATCTCGAGGGCGATCTCGCGGCTCTGCTGCGGGCCGACGTCGTCCGCGAGCTCCGCCGCTACCCCGAGCCGGAGTACACGTTTCGACACGGCCTGCTGCGCGAGGCCTCGCTCTCCACGCTGCCGCCCGAGCGCCGACGCGAGCTCTACGGTGCGGTCGGGGCCGCCTTCGAGCGGCTGTTCGCCGCCTCCCTGGACGATCATTTGGAGCTCCTCGCCCACTACTACTCCCGCAGCCACGACCTACGGAAAGGTCTCGAGTACCTCGAGCGAACGGGCGGTCGAGCGTCCGAGCTCGACGCCGTCGATCGCGCCGCCGAGGTTTGGAGGCGCGCGCTCAAGGTCGCCGAACAGCTGGGTGATGAGGCGGCGCTGCGACGTGTGCAGGCCTCTCTCGCGAGCCTCTCCGCTCGCTCCCAAGGCAGCGCCGCCTAGCAGGACGAAACGGTCGGCGGCCCAGGGCAGCCTCGAGCGTCGGCACGGAGCCGCGTGCGCACGGACGTGTCGCGCTCGGCGATCAGCTGACCTCGCTCGCAGCGCTCTCGAGTCGCTCCTTGATGACACGCATCTGCTCCTTCGTGTTCTTGTTGAGGTACTCCTCCGCCTGCTCGTTCGAGGCCGGAGCGTCGGGCTTCATCGAGAACTCCTGCACCCAGCGCATCTCCGTGCCGCCATCGACCTCCTCGAAGGACCAGTCGATGTTCATGTACTCGAAGGGGCCGGTCTCGATCCGCCGCGACTTCGTCGTGCGCGTCGAGGAGTCGACCGCCCGTTCCGAGACCCAGCTCCACACCTGCCCCCCGTACTCGGGATCCGGATGCGTCGTGAGCCGGAAGACGATCGTGTCGCCCTTGCGCTCGAGGATCTCGGCCTTCGCGTACTCGGTGAAGAGATCAGGCCAGCTCTCGACGTCGTTCATCCGCTCCCAGACGAACTCGAGCGGCGCGTTGATGACGACAGCGTTGTCCGTCAGTGGCATCTCATCCCTCCTGCTCGCGAAGACGCCGGTTCGTGTACTCGATTGCCTCCCCGATGGTCGAGATCTGCTCCGCGTCCTCGTCGGGAATCGTGAACCCATACTCCTGCTGCATCGCGAGCTGGATCTCGACGAAGGCAAGGGAGTCAAGGCCCATGTCCTCGAAGGTCGTGTCGGGATCGTTGCCCACCTTCTCCTCGGGCAGTCCGACCCTGTTGACGAGGATGTCCTTGACGTCCTCGAACGTGAACTCGCGTGTGGACATTCGCACCTCCTCTAGGGCGTCGATGCCGGGGTTGCGGGATTCGCGAGAGCGGTGAGGGCGGCGAGCTGCTCGTCGGCCGCCCGGCGACCGGCCTCGAGGAACAGGTCGCCGAGGTGGAAGTCGCGCCAGCTCCCCGGCCCGAAGCGAGGGGTGACGACCACGTCGGCGCGGGCAGCGTGCTGCTCGCTCGCGTCGAGCTGCGCCAGGTCCATGACCTCGAGGAGCGTGTCGAGCATGCGCGCTCCGGGGCTCGGAGCTTCGACTGGAGGCGCCGGAGGCTCTCCGGGCCAGGCGGGGAGCGTCTGGCGGCTCATGATGTTGACGGAGACCGTGACATCGGCGCCCGCGGCCGCGACGGCGTCGGTGGGCACCGGAACCAGGGCGAGCCCGTCCACGAGCCGCTGGCCGTCGCGCTCGTACGGCGGAAACAGACCGGCGACCGCCGTCGCCGCAGTGAGCGCCTCCCACAGGCTCCCCCCTGTCACCGGCGCCGGCTCACGGGCGTTGAGATCCACGGTCATGACGACGAGGGGGAGAACCGTGTCGTCGAACGTCTTGTCCTGCGTGCTGTCCCGGAGAACACGCGTCATCGTCTCGAGCCCGGACGACTTACCCGTGAGCGAGAGCTTGAAGACGTCTGCGACGACCTCGGGGCAGAAGGTGCGGCGCATGGTCTCATCGATCTCCGCCACGCCCATCCCGAGCGCCAGCCACGAGCCGACGATCGCCCCGATGCTGCTCCCGGAGACGAAGTCGATCGTGTACCCGGCTTCTCGGAGGACGTCCAGGGCGCCGATGTGCGCGTAGCCCTTGGCCCCTCCAGCTCCGAGCGCGAGCCCGAGCTTGGTGCGCGACAGGTGCCGGCCGAGCCAGGCGACGTCTTCCGCTGCCGGAGATGTCCTGGAGCCAACCGCGCGCAGGACCGGCGTCCTCGGGCCCGCCCGCTGCGAGAGACGTCGGCTCTCTGCCGGCGTCTCCCCGAGCGCGACGACGTCCACGCTCCGGCCTCCTGCAGCTGCGGTATCGAGCGACGTCGTGAGTCGTGCGAGCTCGCCCTCGTTTCCCACCAGCGCGACCGCCCGATCGGCGGCGTCGAGGAGGAGCCAGAGATCCGGCGTCTCCAGATCGGCGACGAGCACGACCGTGGCGTGATCGGCAAGGAGGTCGTCCAGGGGGCCGAGCGCCGGACCGGCCGAGACACGGGCATCGACTGAGGTAGTCGGCCGGGCGCTCGCCGCGGCCGTCGACGCGAGCAGGTGGGGAACGAGGGCGATCGTCGATTCGCCGACGAGGAGCAGCACCGCCTCTCCGCGTGTCGTGCCTCCAGCGACGCGAGCAGATGTCCTGGCGAGCCGCTGGCTGAGGATGCGATTCAGGTTGAGGAGGATGCGAGGGAAGCGCGCGATCAGCGCGGCGAAGTCGGACCGCGCGAGCTCGAGGGCGGTCGTGGCCGTGGCAGCCAGCACCGTGGCCGACCTCGGGTCGTCCGTCAGCAGCGACATCTCCCCGATCACGTCGCCGCGCCGGAGGCGCGCGATGCCCTGGGAATCGTCGCCAGCACCGCCCGCCAGCACGCGAGCGACGCCGTCCCCGATCACGAGGAGGCTGTCCCCGGGCTCCCCGGCGCGGCAGATCGCCTCCCCGGGGGTGAAGCGCCGTGGCCTCATCTTCCAGGAGATCTCCTGCAGCTCCTCCGGCCCGAGGCCGTCGAACAGGGGGTTCCGCAGGAGCGCGGCCTGAGGCATCCCGCGATCCTATGTGGAATTCGGGCGCTCCCGCAGGCGTCCGAGCGCACGCACGTCGGGCTTTCCCGAGGAGAGAAGGGGAAGCTCTGGCAGCATGCGGATCGAGTACGGGAGCTTGTAACCGGCGATTCGCTCGCGGGCGAACGCGAGCAGGCCGGCCGCGGTCAGCCCCGATCCGGGCCGCGCGACGACGAAGGCCCGAAGAGCCTCCCCCATCTGGTCGTGAGGCACGCCGATCACCGCCACCCGCAGGACGTCGGGGTGGTCGAGCAGGGCAGCTTCGACCTCGGCGGGAACGACGTTGAAGCCGCCGACGGTGACGAGGTCCTTCGCGCGACCGGCGATCCGGAGGTAGCCGTCGTCGATGGTCGCGAGATCTCCCGTGCGGAACCAGCCGTCGTGCGTGAACGCGTGCCCGGCATCGGCGGCACGCCGATAGTACCCGGCGATGGCCCGACCCCGGAGCTCGAGCTTTCCGATCGGGGAGCCCGGATCAGCTCGATCCAGCCGGAGCTCGAAGCCGGGCAGAAGGCGCCCCACGGTCGTCCGCCGGACGTCCGGTGGGTCCTCCGGCCGACAGCAGGCGACCGCTCCCGTCTCGGTGAGGCCGTACAGGTTGAGGATGCCCATCCCTGCTCGGTCGAGCCGGCGAAGCAGGTCGGCGGAGGCCGGGGCCCCCGCGACGTACCCCCGTCGGACGCTGGCCAGGCCGGCCGGCCGTGCCTTGAGGAGCGTGGCGAACAGGGAGGGCGAACCGTGCACGATGGTGGACCCCCGCCGCTCGACGGTGTCGATGAGCGGACGCAGCGAGAAGGTCGACGAGACGAGCGCGGCACACGCACCCCCGGCAATCGTCGTGAGCAGGCACGTGAAGCCGAAGGCGTGAGCGATCGGGACCGCGAGGACGACGTCGTCTCCCGACGCGATGTCCAGCACCGCGGCGAGCTCGCCTGCGCTCTCGATCTCGCGGGAGTGAGTGACGAGCGCGCCTTTCGGCGCGCCCGTCGTGCCAGAGGTGTAGAGGATGGCGGCCACACTGGGCGCGAGCGGCTCGGCCTCGGCGGTGGCTCGCCCCGTCAGCTCGCGCTCCACCTCGCCCGACGACCCGACGAGGAGGGCGGCGCGCACGGTCGGAAGCTGCGGGAGAAGACGGCCGAGCAGATCCGCAAACGAGTAGCCGACGTACGCCGGGACGGCGACGATGAGGGTCGGCGCCGCATCCTCGAGCACCTGGCGAATCTCCCGCTCCCTGAGCCGGGCGCTTATCGGCACAGCGACCGCTTCGAGGGAGGACGCTGCGAACACCGCTGCGACGAACACCGGGACGTTCGGCGCGATCACCGCCACCCGCGCCCCCCGCAGCCCCGACGTCACCCCTCCCCTGACGCCGGTCGCCCGCAGCATCCGCTCGGCCAGCCGGTCGACCGACGCCCTCAACGTCGCATAGCGGATCTCGCGGCCGCCCGAGGCGACTGCCGGGCGCTCCGGATGACGTGCGGCCGCCGCGCTGAGCAGCGAGTCGAGACGGGGCGTCACCTCGCCACAGGGAGCGCTGCAGGCTGCCACCGGCGGCTCAGGCTCGATCCATCGTGCTATGCGATGCTGCGCCGCAGGACGAGCGCGCTGTTGAATCCTCCGAATCCACGAGCGTTCACGATCACCGTCTCGAGACGCGCCTCACGTGCCGTCCCGGTGACGAAGTCGAGGTCGCACCCGTCCGCGGGTCGATCGAGGTTGATGGTCGGGGGGATGCAGCCGTCCCGCATCGCGAGCAGCGCTGCCGTCACGTCGAGCGGTGCACCGCCCCCGTACAGGCGGCCGACCATGGTCTTCGGCGCCGTCACAGGGACCCGCGAGGCTCGCGCACCGAAGACGTCCTTGATCGCCCACGCCTCCGCCGCATCGGCCTCGCGGACACCGGCGGCGTCGGCGAAGACGACGTCGATCTCCTCTGGCCCGACGCCTGCGCGCTGGAGCGCAAGCGACATGGCACGGGCGAGGTGGCTGCCGTCGGGCGAAGGTCGGGCGGGATTGCGCGCGTCGTTCGTCGCCCCGTATCCGAGGATCTCCCCGTAGACGCGCGGTGCTCCTCGCCTCTGAGCGTGCTCGAGCTCCTCGACGGCGATGATCGCGCCGCCCTCCCCGGGGACGTACCCGTTCGCGCCCGCGTCGAAGGGGCGGTACGCAGCCGCAGGATCCGACGCCTCGCTCAGGCGGCCGCTGCGCAGCTGGCAGGTGAGCACGTAGGGGCCGATCGGCGCCTCGGTCCCGCCGCTGACGACGAAGTCGATCCCGCGGCGGATCGTCCGGCGGGAGTGCCAGAGCGCCTCAAGGCCGCCCGCGCCTTCGGCGACGACGACGCCACAGGATCCTTTCATCCCGTGCTTGATCGAGATCTGGCCTGTCGTCGCTGCGTAGAACCACGCGATCGACTGGTAGGCGCCGACGAAGATGGGCCCCTGTGCCCAGAGGTTCTGGATCTCCTTCTGGCCGAACTCGTTGCCGCCCGAGGAGCTGGCCGTGATCACGCTCATCCGGTACGGGTCCTGGGCGGAGGGGTCGAACTGAGCGTCCTCGAGCGCCATCTCCGTGGCGGCGAGCGCCATCCAGGTCCAACGGTCCGTCTGGACGACGAGCCGCTGGTCGATGAAGTCGGTTGGCTCGAAGCCATCGACCTCACCGGCGAGCTTGGTCGGGTATTTCGAGGCGTCGAAGCGGCTGATGGGCTTGATCGCGCTACGGCCCTGCTTCGTCGCCTCCCACCACGCCTCCGTGCCCGTTCCGTTCGGCGCCACGACGCCGAGCCCGGTAACGACGGCTCGCCGGTCGACCGGCAGCGACGTGATCACGGGCTCGCCTCTTGCAGCTCGCGGGGTCGCGCGAAGATCATCGCCGACTGGAACCCGCCGAAGCCGCTTCCCGTCGAGAGCGCCACGTCGACCTCCTGCCGCTTGGCCACGTTCGGGGTGTAGTCGAGATCGCACTCGGGATCGGGGTTCTCCCAGTTCGCCGTCGGGGGGATGACATCGGTCTCGATCGCGAGCGCGCACGCGGCCATCTCGATCGCCCCGATCCCCCCGAGCGAGTGCCCGACCATCGACTTGATCGAGCTGATCGGGATCTTGTACGCCTGCTCCCCCAGCGCGCGCTTGTACGCGGCCGTCTCGTGCCGGTCGTTTTGCTTCGTGCCCGACCCGTGGGCGTTGATGTAGTCGATGTCCTCCGGCTCGAGGCTGGCTTGGCGCATCGCATCCATGATCGCCTCGGACATCTCGAGTCCGTCGGGCCGCAACCCGGTCATGTGGTATGCGTTACCGCGGCTTGCGAAGCCGGCGACCTCGCAGTAGATGTGGGCGCCGCGAGCGAGAGCCCCTTCCAGCTCCTCGAGGATGAGCACGGCGGCCCCTTCCCCCATCACGAAGCCGTCCCGGTCGCGATCGAACGGACGCGAGGCGTGCTCCGGGTCATCGTTCCTGCGTGACGTCGCCTTGATCGGATCGAAGCAGGCCATCGAGATCGGCGAGATCCCCGACTCGGCGGCGCCGGAGATGACGATGTCGGCCTCGTCGTCCTGGATCAGCTGGTGGCCGTACCCGATCGCGTCGATTCCCGAGGTGCAGCCGGTCGAGACGACGACAGCCGGGCCATGGGCGCCGAACTTGAGGGCCGCCTCGCTCGCGAGGGTGCTCGGCACGAGCCCGTGGTAGAGGAAGGGCGAAGCATACTCGGGGTCCACGAGCCACTCCTTGCCGCGGTTGCTGACGGCGACGTAGTCGGCCTCGAGGACCATCGTGCCGCCGACGGCGCTGCCGAGCGTCACCCCGAGCCGTTCGCGATCGACGCTGTCCAGATCGACGCCGCTGTCTCGGACGGCTTCCATCGATGCGGCGATCGCGAACTGGACGTAGCGGTCCATCCTTCGCACTTCCTGGTCGTCGAGGCCCGCTGCGAACGGATCGAACTCGCACTCGGCGGCGATCTGCGAGCGGAAGCCGGAGGAGTCGAAGAAGGTGATCCGCCGCGTCGCCGTGCGGCCGGCCGTGACCGCCTCCCAGAACGCCTCGCGGGTGACGCCCCCGGGCGCGACGACGCCGATCCCTGTGACCGCAGTCCTGCGCATGGGGTCAGGAGGAGCTGCCCGCGGCCTCGGGGGCGTCCGGCCAGCGCTGCTCGGTGTCAACGTGACCGAGCGGGGGCTCCGGGGCAAGCGGCCCCAGGTGGAACACGATGTACGCCTCCTCGCCGCCCTCGTTCTTGAGCCGGTGCCTGACGTTGATCGGGATGAACAGCGCCTGCCCCGCTCGCACCTCGTGCGGCGCGCCGTCGAGGTCGGCGACGATGCCCCCGCGCACGACGTAGACGAACTCCTCGGAGTACGGGTGGTAGTGCTCGGAGATCCAGTCACCAGGGCCGATCGTGGCGACACCTCCGAAGCCCGAGGTCGATCCCACCGACTTCGGGCTCAGCAGCGTTCTGACATCTCCCCCGCGGCGCGTGTCAGCGGCAACGTCGTCTGCGGAGCGGATCTGGGGCTTCAGTCCTGCCTCCATCTGGCCTCCTCGTGAGCTCATGGGCGATGCTGACAGCACGTCCGGGGCGTAGTCAAGGCTCCGAACGAGGGAATCCGGCCTTGCACGCCGACCGGACGGGGGTACGATACTTCCTCGCGCGCCCGGGTGCGCCCGAGGGACCGATGCTGGCATTCCTCTACCCAGGTCAGGGATCGCAGAAGATCGGCATGGGGGCCGAGCTGCTCGAGAGCGAGGGCCAGCTGCTCGAGCACTACCTC
>CAZCIJ010000120.1:0-9210 GCA_964498265.1 uncultured Gaiellales bacterium
CGTTTGTCCCCGAGGACTACACGCACCCTTCGCTGACCGAGACGCCGAAGCGCGGCGGGAACCAGTTCAAGCTTGGCATCGCGGGGTTCGGGTGCATCTGCCACTCGGCGTTCGCGCTCGGCGTCGGCCGCCGGATCCTCGACGAGCTCATCGCCCTCGTCGAGGCGGGCGTCGCGCGCCCGGGCCAGCTCGCGGACAGCGAGATCTTCCACGCCGACTTCGCGCGGGGGGAGGCGAAGTACCGCGCGGCGCGGGCTTTCGTCTACGAGACGTGGCACGACATCCAGAGCGCGCTCGACCGGGGCGAGCGGCTCACGACGCGCCAGAAGACGCTCGCCAGGCTCGCCCTCAACCACGTCACGTGGTCGGTGTCGGACGTGTGCATGTTCGTGTACGTCGCCGGTGGCGGCTACGCGCTTCGGGACAGCACGATCCAGCGGCTCTTCCGCGACATGCACGCAGGGACGCAGCACTTCACGTCGGCGCCGGCGGTGTTGCGCGACTGCGGCCGTGAGCTGGCCGGCGTGGCCGAGGGCAAGGTCTGGCAGTTCTTCGAGCTCGCCGATCCCGTCTGATCCCGGTCGCGAAGGTTGGGGAGAGGAGAGGACGTGGGACACCGGCTCGAGGGCAAGGTCGCGCTCATCACCGGGACGGGAGGCGGTCAAGGCCGCGCAGCGGCGGTGCTGTTCGCCGGCGAGGGCGCGACGATCGTCGGGTGCGATCTGAAGGTGGAGGGGTCGGAGGAGACGGTCGACATGGTGCGCCGCACCGGTGGCGCCATGACCTCGACGCACCCGCTCGATCTCGGAGACGCGGAGGCCGCGAGCGCCTGGGTGGCCGAGGCGGCCGCGCGCCACGGCGGCTTCGACGTGCTCTACAACAACGCCTCTGCGCCGAGGTTCGCGTCGATCGCGGACATGTCCGACGACGACTGGCACTTCACGGTGCGCAACGAGCTGGACCTGATCTTCTACGCGTGCCGCGCGGCGTGGCCGCGCCTCGTCGAGCGGGGCGGCGGGTCCATCATCAACACCGGCTCGATCTCGGGCATGAGCGCGGTTCCTGGGACGCCCGGCTCGTTCGCCCACGCAGCCACGAAGGGCGCGGTCATCGCGCTCACCCGGGAGCTCGCGCTGGAGGGCGGCCCGCACGGGATCCGCGTGAACTCGATCAGCCCGGGCGCGATCCTGTCACCGGCGACGGAGCCCGCGTTCCAGGACGAGACGTTCCGCGCCACGCATCTCGCGGCGACGATGGTGAACCGCATCGGCACTCCCGAGGACGTCGCGCACTGCGCCCTCTACCTCGCCTCGGACGAGAGCACGTTCGTCACCGGCGCGAACTTCGTCGTCGACGGCGGCTTCATGTCGAAGTGAGTGCCCTCGAGGCGACGGGTGAGACGGCTCGACGGCAAGACCGCGGTGATCGCGCGAGCGGCGGTACGGGGCAGGTCGCCGCGGCGCTCGCGCAGCGGGCTCGCGAGCGTCTCGGACGACTCGACGTCCTCGGGGTCACGGCCGTTGATCCTTGTGGTTGTCGAGGCTGGGGCAGCCCGCGTGGCCTGGCCCGAGCGACCGGAGCGGCGCGCGGGTTGAGCCGCGGCTACCGGTACCCGATGACGTACCAGGCTCGCGCGCTCAGGCGGAAGTCGCGCTCCGGCGAGCCGAGGCGGCGCCAGACCTCCTGCCGCATGGCGTCTCGTCGAGGCGGGGCGAGCGTCGCGTAGTAGAGGCCGGGCGCGCCGTCCGGCGTCACGAGCGGCCGCCAGAGGTCCTCGTAGTCCGAGTAGCTCGCGCCGGCGAGCAGCTCGCCGGTCGAGACGCCGGTCAGCGCGTTACGCGTCCACAGGTCGCGCAGCTCTGCGGGTGTGGAGAAGGGCCGCGTCCTCGCCTGGTCCCTGCTCGATGCTTCGGGATCGAGGGCGATGGCCGCGTCCCAGAACGTTCGCAGCAACGTCATGCCGCCGGCGAAGTCCCACGTGCATGCGCCCACGACCCCGCCGCGGCGCGCCACGCGACGCATCTCCGCCACGCCCGCGTCGACGTCCTCGAGGTGCGGCACGACGAGCTGCGCGAGCACGGCGTCGAACTCCTCGTCCTCGAACGGGAGCGCCTCGGCCGGCGCGATCCGCACGTCGACGTCGGGCAGCCTCGCTCGACACGCCTCGGCGGCCTGCTCGTCCGGGTCGACGCCCGCGACGCTCGCGGGCCCGAGAAGCTCGGCGAGCGGAGTGGTCAGAGCGCCGGCGCCGCAGCCCACGTCGAGCACCCGCTGCCCCGGTCGTACGCCGGCCGCTCGCATGAAGGCCACGGCGAGCTCGGGCCCGTACCGCCCGATGCGGCCCTCGTAGCCCTCGGCCGGGGAGGCCCCCGCCGGCGTCATCGGACGCTAGTGTCGGCGCACGGCACCGTGCCGTCAAGGCGCTGCTCGGCGGAGCCGCTACCGCTCGAGCGCCGCCTTCGCAGCCGCAAGCCCGGTGGGGAGGAGCTCGTCGCGCAGCAGCGTGAGCATCTCCTCCTCGACCTCGGCGTCGTTCTCCCACGTGGACGTCCACTCGATCGTCGAGCGCCCCTCCCCTTCCGGGATCACCCGGGCCGTGCCCACGTACTGGCGGACCGGCAGCGGCCCCTCGACGATGTCGTACCTGAGGTAGCGCTCGGCGTCCGAGTGCTCGAGCAGGGACTCGCGCAGGAGGCCGCCGTCGTCGAGCGTGAGCCGGCGGACCGCGCCCACCTCGTTGGGGTTCCCGCCGCCCTCGATCTCGCTCGAGGCGATGAACGGCAGCCAGCCGGCGAGCCCGTCGAACTCGCGGAGCAGCGCCCAGGCGACGTCGGCGGGAACGTCGACGGTGATGGAGCCGGTGACAGATGGCATCGAGTCCTCCTGGTTGGGTGAGAGGGCAGGCTCAGGTCGCCCCTGCCCGCCGGTGCCAGCGCCGCAGGCTCAGCGCGGTGAGAGGGACGATCGCGAGCGACGCCGTGGCCGACGCGGTGGCGTAGACGGCGAACGCCGCGCTGTAGCCGCCGGTGGCCCCGACGATCCAGCCGCCTGCGTACGTCGACGTCACGGCGCCGCTCATACCGGCCGCTGCGGCGAGGCCGGACGCGGTCCCTGCGCCGCCGGGGCCGAAGAGAACGGGCGCGACCGCGTTCATCGGCCCGAGCGCGTGGGCGGTGCCGAGGATGGATATGACCCCGACGGCGGTCGCGAGCGCCGGCGACGGGCTGCCCGAGGCGGCGAAGACCGCGACGGAGGCGGGAAGGACGAGACCTGCGGCGGCGACCGCCAGCGGGCGTCCGGTCCGGTAGGCGAGCCAGCCGGCCGTGAAGGTCCCGGGGATCGCGACGACCGTCATGAAGGTGGACGTCACGCTGATCTGGGACGTCGAGAAGCCGGCCGACTCGTCGAGGTAGGGCGGGACCCAAGTGAGGATCCCGTAGGCGACGAACATCCCGAGGAAGAGGGCGGCGAGCAGGAGCCGGAACGGGGGGGTCGCGAGCACCGCGCGGAGAGGGAGCTTTGGACCGTCGCCCACCTGGCCGTCCGGGCGAGAGCCGGCTCCTGCGACGGCGGCGAACGCGGCCGCGCCGGCAAGGGCGGCTACCCCGTAGATCCAGAACGGCCAGCGCCAGTCGAGCGTCTCCGCGAGGAACCCGGTGGCGAAGTACGCGAGGGTGGTCCCGCTCGAGAGGCCGGTCAGGAGCACGCCGACGCCGAGGTTCGCACGGTGCTTGAGCAGCAGCGCGACGAAGGCGATGGCGGGAGCGAAGATGAGCCCTCCTGCGACGCCGACGGCACCGCGCCACGCCACGAGCAGCGGGTAGCTCGCGCTCGACGTGAGGCAGACGGTCGCCGTCCCGCACAGCACGAGGCCGGCGACGATGACCCGGCTCGCACCGAAGCGCCCGACGAGGCGGCCCGACACGATGCTCGTGACGAGGAAGCCGCCGAGGCAGACGCTCATCAGCGCTCCCGCCTGCGGATGCGAGAGGCCGAGGTCGTCCACGAAGACAGTGATCAGGGGCGGCACGGCGAACATCGCCGCGTACAGCAGCCCGACGGCGACGGCTGCCCCGGCGACCGGCACCCAGACCCGCGCGGCCGGCCGCTCGGCGGCTAGCGCTTCCGTGCTCATGCGTCGCGAGGCGTCCTAGGCTAGTGCCCGGCGCAGCCGGCCGCTAGCCCCACACCTCGTGCGCGGTCTCGACGACGAGCCGCAGCTTGGCGACCTGCTGCTCGTGCGTGAGGGCGTTCCCTTCGACGACCGAGGCGAACCCGCATTGCGGCGAGAGGCAGAGCTGATCGACCTCGATGTAGCGGCTTGCTTCCTCGATCCGCTGCTTGAGCTCGTCCTTGCTCTCGAGCTCGCCGGTCTTGGTCGTGACGAGGCCGAGTACGACGATCTTGTCCTTCGGCACGAAGCGCAGCGGCTCGAAGGTGCCGGAGCGCTCGTCGTCGTACTCGAGGAAGAACCCGTCGACGTCGAGCTCGTTGAACATCGGCTCGGCCACGAAGTCGTAGCCTCCTTCCGCCATCCAGGAGGAGCGCATGTTCCCACGGCAGAGATGGACGGTGACCGTCATGCCCTCGGGCCTGCCGACGAGCGCCTCGTTGATGTGCTCGATGTAGGTGAGGTGCTGGACGTCGGGGTCGCCGCCGAGTCGCGCGACATGCTCGCGCTGAAGCGGGTCGTTCACGTACGCGAGGCTCACGTCGTCGAGCTGCAGGCACGTGCAGCCGAGCTCGGCGAGACCGCGTACCTCGGCCGCGTATGCCGCGCTGAGGTCGTCCCAGAACACGGCGATGTCCGGATAGACCGTCTCGTCGATGGAGCTCCGCCCGCCGCGGTAGTGGACCATGCTCGGTGACGGGATCGTCAGCTTCGGCGTCGCGCTCGTGGTCATGGAGCGCAGCGCCGTGAAGTCATCGCCGAAGATCGTCCGCTCGAGACGGATCTTGCCGTCCACCCGAAGCAGCGTCCCGGCCGAGCCGAGCTCGACCTTTCCCCGCTCGTCGGGCACGAGCACGGCGAGCGGGTCCGCCGGCACCCGTACCACGCCGCCGAGCTCGAACATGAAGTCCGCGAGCCAGGACTCGCGGCGGAGCTCCCCGTCCGTCGCCGACTGGAGCCCGACGTCCTCCTGCATCCTCACCGCCGCGAGGACGGCCTCGTCCTCGGCGTCCCGCAGGTCAGCCCGCGAGATGCGGCCCTGGGCGAGGTCCTCGCGAGCTCTGAGCAGCTCGGGAGGGCGGAGAAGGCTGCCGACGTGGTCGGCGCGGAACGGAGGTTGTGTCCGAAGGGCCAAGGTCTCTCCTCGTCGTCGGGGACGCTGGGCGTGGAAGCGACTACTCGCGCGGCCAGGCGAGCGCGCCACCCGCGAGCCACTGGGCGCCGGCGGCCATCAGCGCCTCGACCTCGGGCCCTTCGAGGACCGGCATGTCCGCCTTGATCGTGTACCCGAGACCTTCCTGCAGGTAGGCGAGCCGCGCGTAGCCTTCCGGGAAGCGCGCGAGGCGAGCAGGGTCGAGCGTCACCGTCGCTCCGGGATCGACGGGCGCGATGCCGTCCCGCTCGTAGATCGGCTGGCGCAGCACGAGGCCCCAGCGCCCGTCGCGCTTCTCGAAGAAGTCGTAGTTGCGCCCGATGCAGGCGATGTCGCAGAGGACGCCGTCCACGGGCCCGCGCTGCATGATCCTGAACTTCGACTGGGAGATCGCCCGCGTGCCGGCGAGCTGGATGGCGGTTCCGCCGATCGAGTGGAGCATCCTGTCGCCGCGTGCGAACCCCTTCGAGGCGGCCTCCACGAACTCTTGCGGGGTGGCGCGGCCGCCCCAGGTCGTCATGGTGATGCCGTCGTCGTGCCACACGCTGAGGAAACGCTCCCAGTCCTGGGCATCGCGATAGACCAACCAGGCGTCCACCAGCTCCCGGATCGCTAGGCGGTCGAGCAGGTCGTTCGCGTTCATCTCGGCCGGCATCCCTGTCCTCATCTCCTTTCGGCGCTGCTAGGGCCGCGAGGTCGCTGCGAGGTCCGTGAACGCGCACTCAGGGAGCAGCGGCTCTCCGACCCGCTGGATGTCGACCGCGACCGCGGTCCCGCAGCCCGGGCAGCAGAACTCGCGTGCCAGGACGTCGGTCGGCGGAGCCCACTCGTTGAGGCGGTTCAGCTCCGTGATGGAGAGCTCGCGGACGAGCGTTCCCGCCTTGTAGTCGTCGTCGTGGCGGCCCAGGCGCGTGCGGCAGACGGTGCAGCGCAACAGCGTCTCCTCCTCGGTCCGGACCGCCTCGACCGTGTCGGCGACCGGGCGGAGGATCTCTCCGCCGTCGACCCTCTCGGCGGTCTGCCCGGAGACGACGGGACGCCCCTGCTCGAGCCGCGCCGCCCGGATTGCCGCGCGGGCGGCCTCGGTGGCGTCGAGGTCGATGGCCCCGCCTTGGACGACGACGCCGTAGACGGAGCGGGCCGTCTCTTCGGAGAGCAGCTCGTGGCGGACGTCGGCGAGCACGCGCTCGGGATCGCGGCGCAACGGGTCGCCGTACCCGCCCCCGCCCGACTGGAGGTACACGTAGACGTCGCCGCCGTCGAACGTCGTCCTCGCCTTGGCGGGCAGGATCTCGATCTCGGCGCTCGACGTCTCCTCCACGCTGCGCGGGATCCGGCCTGCGGCGAACAGCTCACGGACGTTCGATCCCCTCAGCACGGCGTTGTAGTTCACGGCGCCGGGCGTGCCGCCGGAGATCCCGCAGTTGTCCGGGACGCTGACGAAGGCGGCGATGGTGACCATGGTCACCGCCTCGGGATTCTTGTGGGCGAGCACCGCGAGCTCGACCCCGGCCCCGCCGCGGAAGCGCCCGTGGCCCTGGCTGTCGGGGCGCTGCCGCCGGTAGACGATCACGACCGGCATCCGGCTCTCCATCGTCTCCACGTTCGGGATCGTCGACGCCATGGAGTGGAAGATGCCGCCCGTGTCGATCCCGTCGGCGAAGATGCGTGCCCCCGCTCCGCCACCGGAGTTGTTCATGTCGGGCGACGTGAAGGGCAAGCCTCGCCGGTCGAGGCCTGCGAAGACCATGACGTTCGGCATGGACGACCACGCCGCCTGGGCCTCGGAGCGGAAGTCCTCGGATGAGAGCAGCATCTTCGCGAACGCGTTGGCGACGGCCTGCTGCGTTGCGAGCGTGCCGGAGATCGAGGCCATGCTGGTCGCCGCGGGAGGCACGGCGTTGTTGACCGTGCCCTCCTCGGACACGATCTCCACGATGCGGCTTGCGGCGCCGACCGACCAGGGAAGGTCGTAGCACATGAACATCAGGAAGACGCCGTGCACCGCTCCCTCGAGCGCCGCGCGCGCGCAGTTGATGGCGCCGGGCGCCTGAGCGGCCGTGCCCGTGAAGTCCGCGACGAGCCGGTCGCCGCGCTTCTCGAGCCGGCAGCGGATCTCGTAGAGCTCGTTGTCGTTCCCATCGTGGTCGAGATGCACCTGGTGGAACCAGGCGCCGTCCGGGATCTTCCGCAGGTGCCCGCGGACGACGCGCTCCACGTAGTCGAGGATCTCGGTCTGGCAGGCGAGGAACGTCTCCACGCCGTAGTCGGCGATCAGCTCGTGGATGCGCCGGTGCGTGACGGTCAGCGAGGCCATGCGCGCCCGCAGGTTGAGCGCGTTGTGCTCGGGCGTCCGCGAGTTACGAAGGAAGACGGCCTCGGCGTCGCGGCGCAGCTTGAAGTCCTCGACCATCTTCACCATGGGGTAGAGGGGAGCCTCGCCGTAGCGGTCTCTGGCGCCGACGACGAAGCTCCCGGGGACGGGGCTGCCGACGTCCTCGTCGTGCATGGCGAGACCGGACCAGCAAACGATCTCGCCGTCCGAGAAGATCGGCGTGACCATGATCCCGTCGTTCGAGTGCAGCGCTCCGGACCAGGGATCGTTCGTGTAGAACATGTCCCCCTCGCGGATGTCCTCGCGCGGCCACTCCTCGAGGATGCGCTGCACGAAGAAGTCGATGGTGGTCGCGTGCTGGAGGATGTAGACGCCCGCGACGAGGCCGTGACCGTCGGGCGTGAGCAGACCCGCGTTGAAGTCGTAGACCTCGTAGATGATCGGCGAGCCGGACATTCGCGCCGCGATCATCGCCTGCTCGTCGTTGATCGCCCAGAGCCGGTGACGGATCACCTCGAACGTCACCGGGTCGACGATCCCGATCGCGCCGGCCGGTTCGGGGGCGACGGTCATCGCGCTCCGGCCTCCTCGCGCTCGCCGACCGGCCGCAGGCTGAGGGTGAGGTAGCGGTCGACCTCGGCGTGGAAGCGGTCCGGGACGACGACGCTGTCGCCCATGCGCTGGACGATCGCCGGCCCGGGCACGACGTCACCGGCCTCGAGCGCCGAGCCGTCGAGCACGCGCGTCGCGACGAAGCCATGCGGCGCGAAGTACGCGAGCCGCTCGCCCCGTACGGCCTCCGACCCGTCTCCGGGCCTGATCTCGAATGAGCGCAGCGGGGGCGGCTCCACCTTGCGGGTGCCGTTGACGGTCTGGGCCTCGAGCTCGATGCCTGCGCTCGTGAGGAGCGCTCCCTCGCCGTAGACGCTCGCGTAGCGTCGCTCGAAGCGCCGCTGGATGGGGCCGGCGGCCGCCGTCGTGAGCCACCCGGCGTCGACCGCCACGGTCAGCGTGTGCGCCTGCTTGCGGTAGCGCACGGCGACCTCTCGCTCCAGGCTCACGTCCTCGGGGGCCGAGCCTTCCCTGAGGAACTGGCGGAGCACGCGCTGCTCGAGCCGCGAGAAGTCCTCGGTCAGCTGCTCGAAGTCGGCGTCGCTGAAGGGCGCCGCCATGAACCGAGCCCCCTGCTCCGTGTGCACGACGTCGCAGGTGAGCATGCCCTCCGCGGAGAACGCCGTCGAGCGCGGCGGCACGAGGATGGCCTTGACGCCGATGTCGCGCCCGTAGAACGCCGCGTGCGTCGGTCCGGCGCCGCCGTAGGCGATGAGCACGCACTCGCGCGGATCGTGGCCCTGCTCGATCGTCGCCTTGCGGATGAGGTCAGCCATGTGGGCGTTGATGATCCGGAAGATGCCGATCGCGACCTCCTCGCACTCCATCGAGAGCTGCTCCCCGAGCCGCTCGAGCGCGGCGAGCGCAAGGTCGCGGTCGAGCGTCATCCGCCCGCCCAGGAAACGATCCGGATCGAGGTAGCCGAGCACGAGGTCCGCG
>CAZCIJ010000121.1:0-9178 GCA_964498265.1 uncultured Gaiellales bacterium
CGGACGGTCGTCGCCAGGGCCATGGCGAGCGGGGCGACCATGCCGGCGGCCATGACCGCTGCCATCACCTTCAGCTGGATCGCGTCGGTGGCCGTGCCCGCCGCGGTGATCCCGGTGGTGGCGAAGACGTAGGCGACCTTGTTGACCGGACCTCCGAGGTCGAAGCCCATCATCGCGCCGAGGACGAGGCCGAGGACGAGCGCGCTCGTACCGCCCATTCCCTGCAGCGCCTCGGTGAGGTTGTCCATGAGCCAGGTGATCGGACGGCCGAGGACGGTGATGAAGAGCCCGGCGGTGATGAAGGTCGACAGCAGCGGGACGACCACCACGGGCATGACGCCGCGGACGCCGGCGTGCACCTTCCACCCGGAGACCCAGCGGGCGACGAAGCCGGCGAGCCTGGCGACGCGCAGGTCGAGCAGGAGCGACTGCGGCTGCTGCCCGTAGGGGAAGTCCGAGGCGTAGAGCAGCTGCTCCGGCGAGACGCGACTGTAGACGTCGAGGAGGTCTACGGCGCTCCAGATCGACGTGTCGAAGAAGACACTGGGATGACCCGAGAACGCCTGCGCGAGAGCGCCCAAGTCGGCGATGCCGCCGTGCGCGATGATGAGGGACGCCTCGGGATGGCGCTCGACGAGCCGGGCAAGGTCGTCGGCGATGGGCGGCAGGCCGCGCCCGCCGTGGATGAGGATCGGCACCCGCCGCTCGGCGGCGAGGGCGAAGACCGGCTCGAGCCGCTCGTCGTTCAGGAGGAAGCGCTGGGCGCGAGGATGGAGCTTGATCCCCCTGGCACCGCGGTCGAGGGAGCGGGTCGCCTCGCGGAGCGGCTCCTCGGCGAGGTCGAGGCGCGCGAAGGGGATCAGCAGCCCTTCGGAGCGCTCGGCGGCCGCGAGCGTTCGGTCGTTCGCCGCGGTGAAGCTCGGGTGGCGATCGGGCTCGTCGAGGCAGAAGCAGAACGCACGGCGGACTCCGCTCTGCCGGAGGAAGTCGACCAGTCGATCGAGGGGCGCCTCGAAGCCGTCGATGTCGGTGCCGCAGTGCACGTGCGCGTCGAAGATCTCCGCGCCGTCGGGAAGCAGCGTCTCCAGCTCCAGCTCATAGGCGCCGAGGAGCGCGCGCGCCCGCTCGAGGTGCTCGTCCACGCACCCGACGATAGCCTAGACGATTGATCGATAAACCGATCAATCGTCTCCATACACGGTAGGGCCGTCCCAGTTTCCAGCGCCGCAAGCGGCCGATTCGGCCGCTTGCGGCGGTGCTAACGCGACGTTTGATCGGAAAGTCCGATCAAACGTCTAGACGGTTAGCGCCAGCAGCTGCTCGAACCGGCTCTCGTCGTCGAACGGGCCGATGAGCGCGAGGTTCAGCCGCTCCTCGCGGACGATGTCCCGCGCCACCCGCTGGACGTCCTCCGCCGTGACCGCGTCGAAGCCGGCCAGCACCTCGTCGGGCTCGCGCGCGCGGCCCTCGAGCACCTCGCTGCGCAGGCCGAACAGGATCGTGCCCTTGGGGTCCTCGAGGGAGAGGATGAGCCGGCCCTTCGCGTAGTTGCGGGCCTTCTCGAGCTCCTGCGCATCGACGGGCTGCGCCGCGATCCGGGCGAACTCCGCGGCGATGGTGCGAATCGCGTCGTCGATGCGGGTGATGTCGACGCCCGCCTGCGCGAAGAGCGTGCCCGTGTCCGTGTAGCCCAGGTTGTGCCCGTGGACGTAGTAGGCGAGCCCGCGCCGCTCGCGAACCTCGGTGAAGAGACGCGACGACATGCCGCCGCCGAGCACGGTCGTGAGCAGGGCCAGCGAGTAGCGATCCGGATGGTCGAGCGGGTAGCTGTGGACGCCGAAGCGCAGGTGCGCCTGGTCGGAGGCCTTCGAGTGCACCTTCACGCGCGGCGCCTGCTGGTCGAGCGACGCGGGGGCCGGCGAGGCCGCGGTGCCGTCGAGGACGTCCCCGAGCAGGCTCTCGAGCCGTTCCACGAGCCCGTCGCCGAGGTCGCCCGCGACCCCCGCCACCATCCGCGGTGCGCGGTACCAGCGGTCGACGTACTCGAGGAACGTGTCCCGCGTCGCCGCCCGCACGGTCTCCTTCGTGCCGATGATGTCCCAGCCGAGCGGCTGGTCGCCGTAGAGAAGGTGGTCGTAGACGGAGTCGACGTAGTCCCGGGGCGTGTCGAAGTACATGTTCATCTCCTCGACGATCACGCCTTTCTCGCGCTCGATCTCCTCGGAGTCGAACTTGGAATGGCGGAGCATGTCGACGAGCACCTCGAGCGCGACATCCCGGTGCTCGGCCGCGCACTTCACGTAGTAGCCCGTGTACTCCTTGCCGGTGAAGGCGTTGAACTCGCCGCCGATCGCGTCGACCTCCCCAGCGATGTGGCGGGCGGTCGGGCGGCGCTCCGTGCCCTTGAAGAACATGTGCTCGGCGAAGTGAGCGATCCCGTTCGTCTCCTTGCGCTCGTAGCGGGAGCCGGCCGCGAGCATGACGAAGCAGGCGACGGACTTCGCGTGCGGCATCGGCGCGGTGAGAAGCCGAAGCCCGTTGGAGAGCTGGCTGCGCTCGAAGACGTCCATCGCGCCCATGCTACTCGCGAGTCGGAGGCGCACGGCGATCAAACGATCGCGTCGAGCTGCTCGAGCAACCGGTCGACCTCGGCCGGCGTGTTGTAGTGGACGAAGCCGATGCGGACGGCGCCGTCGCGAAGTCCGAGGCGCTCCATCACCTCGACGGCGTAGTAGTTCCCCGGCCAGACGGCGATCCCCCGCTCCGCGAGCTCGGTCGCGACGTCGTCGGGGCGCCGCGCAGGGTGCGTGATCGCGAACGTCGGCACGCGACCGTCCATCGTCGGGCGACCGTGGAGGCGGTAGCGCTCGGGAAGTCCCGCCAGGAAGCGCTCGCCGAGCAGCCGCTCGTGCGCTCGGATCGCTTCCCAGCCGAGCGAGCGAAGGTGCTCGACAGCGGCTGCGAACCCCGCCAGGGCCTCGTGCGGGAGCGTCCCCGTCTCGAAGCGATGGGCGACGGGCTCGCTCGCCGCCGGGCGGACCTTGTACGGTCGCCACCCCTCGAGCAGCTCCCGACGGCCGAAGAAGAGCCCGAGATGCGGGCCGAAGAACTTGTACGGCGAGCAGAGGAGGACGTCCACCTGCGCTTCCGCCACGTCGATCGGTCCGTGTGGCGCGAAATGGACCGCGTCGACCCAGGCGAGCGCGCCGGCCTCGTGAGCGAGGCCGGCCACGGCGCGCACGTCCTGCACGGTGCCGACCGCGTTCGAGGCCCACGGGAAGGCGACGACGCGGGTCCTGGAGGTGAGCGCGCGCTCGAGGTCGCCGAGGTCGAGGGTGCAGTCCTCGTCGTGGATGTCGACCCTGCGTACGCGCAGGCCGAGGTCGCTCGCGAGCTCCATCCACGGCGCCACGTTCGCGTCGTGGTCGAGGCGCGTGACGACGATCTCGTCTCCCCTGCGCAGCTCGCGTCCGAGCGCCCGGGAGAGCGCGAAGTTCAGCGTGGTCATGTTCTGGCCGAATCCGACCTCTGCGGGAGACGCCCCGAGGAAGGCCGCCGCCGCCATGTGCGCCCGCTCGACGACGAGGTCGCTCGCGCGGCTCGTCGCGAAGGGAGCGCCGAGGTTCGCGTTCGACTCGTGCAGGTAGGACGTGATCGCCGCGACCACGGCGTCGGGCACCTGCGTCCCCGCCGGCCCGTCGAGGAGCACGAGCGGCCGATCGAGCGACGTGAAGCGCGATCGGACGGCTTCGACGTCGAGCGGCGCCGCCAGGGCGACAGGCTTCACGCCCCAGCCTCAGCGTGCTCGCCGTTGACCCGCCAGACGTAGCGCGGGTACGCCGTCAGCGAGTTCCCGACGAAGCATCCTCGCTCGGCGCGAGCGAGCAGCCGGGGGAGCTCGTCCCGTGACGGGGCCGGGTCGATCTCGACGTCGAACAGCACCTCGACCTCGACCAGCGCGAACAGGCCGTCGTCGCGGCGCGTCACGACGCCCGCCGCCTCCGCCGATCCCGACACGGTCGCATCGCGGGCGTAGTGGCGAAGGCTCGTGAGCGTGCAGCGCGCGACCGCGACGAGCACCAGGTGCTCCGGCAGCCAGACGTCCTCCGGCGCAAGGGGAGCGCCGCCTTCGGCCAGGATGCTTCCGTCGGGCGCGAGCGACGCGACGTACTCGAAGCGCTTCGCCTCCACGCCCTGACGCTAGCGAACGGCAGCCGGGACAGGCCCCTGAGGGCGGCTCGGACGCCGTGTCCCGTGCCGCGCTCGCGCGGCGGCTCGTCAGCCGGCGCGGCTTGTCAGCCGGCCCAGCGATTCGTGATCGGCAGGCGCCGGTCGCGCCCGAAGGCCTTGGGCCGAAGCTTCACGCCCGGAGGGGCTTGGCGGCGCTTGTACTCTGCACGGTCGATGAGAGCGATCGCCCGCTCGACGACGCTCGGGTCGAACCCGTCGGAGGAGAGCTCCTCGCTCGAGCGGTCGAGCTCGACGTAGGCCTCGAGCACGAGGTCGAGCTTCGCATACGGCGGCAACGAGTCCTCGTCGCGCTGGTCGGCCCGGAGCTCCGCGCTCGGCGGGCGCTTGATGATCGACTGCGGGATCAGCTCGCGCCCGGCGCGCGCGTTGAGGTAGCCGGCGAGGCGGAACACGTCCGTCTTGTAGACGTCCTTGAGCAGCGCGAACCCGCCGGCCATGTCCCCGTACAGCGTCGCGTACCCGACCGAGTACTCGCTCTTGTTGCCCGTGGCGACGAGCAGCCAGCCGAACTTGTTCGAGAGCGCCATCAGCAGGGTGCCACGGATACGCGCCTGGATGTTCTCCTCGGCGACTCCCGGCTCGGTGCCGCCGAAGTGCGGCGCGAGCGCGTCCTGGAAGCTGGCGACCATCGGCTCGATCGGGATATCGAGGAACCCCGTACCGAGGTTCCCCGCGAGGCTCCGGGCGTCCGCCTGGGTTCCCTCCGACGAGTACCGCGAGGGCATCGACACGCACACGACGCGATCCGGGCCCAGCGCCTCTGCGGCGAGCGCTGCCGTGAGCGCGGAGTCGATCCCGCCCGAGAGGCCGATCACGACCTCGCGGAAGCCGTTCTTCTCCACGTAGTCGCTGAGGCCGAGCGCAAGGGCGCGGCGCATCTCCTCCAGCTCGTCGAGCAGCGGTGCCACCTGCGGCCGCGCCTGCCGCCCGTCGAGCTTCCTTGCCTCGCCGAGGTCGACGGTCGTGAGCTCCGGGAGGGCCCGGCGCTCGCGGGCGAGCGCCCGGCGGCGGGCATCCCGCAGCCGGTGACCGACCGCGGTCGCCGGGTCGACGTCGACGACGAGCAGCGCCTCCTCGAAAGCCGGGCCGCGCGCCACGACCTCCCCCTCCTGGTCGACGACGAGAGAGTGCCCGTCGAAGATCAGCTCGTCCTGCCCCCCCACGGCGTTCACGAACGCGACCCAGCAGACGTTGTCGCGCGCGCGCACCTTGAGCATCTCCTCGCGCTCGCACCCCTTGCCGACGTGGAACGGCGACGCCGATACGTTGACGACGACGTGGGCGCCGGCGAGCGCGAGATCCGTCGCGGGCGGCCCCGGCTGCCAGATGTCCTCGCACACCGTCGGCCCGACGAGGGTCTCGCCGCAGCGAAGGAGCAGCAGGCCGCGGCCCGACTGGAAGTACCGGTCTTCGTCGAAGACGCCGTAGTTCGGCAGGAAGCGCTTGTGGTAGACGGCCTTCACCTCGCCGCCGGCGAGCACGGCGCAGGCGTTGAAGAGGTCGCGATCGAGGTACGGGACGCCGACGAGACACGCAATCCCGCGCGCCTCGGCGGCGATCAGCTCGAGGCTTCGCGCCGCCGCGCGAAGGAAGCTCGGTCGCAGGAGGAGGTCCTCGGGTGGGTAGCCGCTCACCGCCAGCTCGGGGAAGAGCAGGAGGTCGGCGCCCGCATCCCGGGCCTTCTCCGTCCAGGCCAGGATCCGCTCCCGGTTGCCGTCGATGTCGCCGACGACGGTGTTGATCTGAGCGAGGGCGAAGCGCATGGATAGTCCGCTCGCAGGATACCGACTCAGAGGCGAAAAGTCCTGCCGGAAGGCCTCGCGGTCGACTCGCGCCGAGAATCGTGCTCGCCTCGCGCTCGCCAGCTAACCTAGTTAGGACTAACTTGGTGGTGAGGTGCGCACCCGGATCCTGAGCAGCGAGAACCGAAAGTGGTGGACGCTCGGCGCCGTCGCCTTCTCGCTGTTCATGATCATGCTCGACAACACGGTCGTGAACGTTGCGCTGCCGTCCATCCAGCGCAGCCTCGGAGCGGGCCTGTCGCAGCTCGAATGGGTCGTGAACGCCTACGCGCTGACGTTCGCCGTGCTCATGCTCACGGGTGGCAAGCTCGCCGACCTGCTCGGCCGGCGCCGCATCTTCCTCGCCGGCCTCGCGCTCTTCACGGGCATGTCGCTGGCGTGCGGCCTCGCGGCCACGGCCGGCCAGCTGATCGCGTTCCGGGCCCTGCAGGGGGCGGGCTCCGCGCTGATGCTCCCCGCGACGCTCGCGATTATCTCTGCCGCCTTCCCGCCGCGCCAGCGCGGGCTGGCCTTCGGCATCTGGGCCGGGGTGTCGGCGATGGCCCTGGCGATCGGCCCGCTCGTCGGCGGGCTCCTGACCGAGCACATCGCCTGGAGCTGGATCTTCTTCGTGAACGTCCCCGTCGGCGCGCTCGGGGTGCTGGTCGGGGTCGCCGCGATCGCCGAGTCGCGCGACACCTCGAGAGTCCAGAGGCTCGACCTGCCGGGCCTGGCGGTGTCGGCGGCGGCCCTCTTCGCGCTCACCTTCGCCCTCGTCGAGGCGAATCGCTACGGCTGGGGCTCGGCGACGATCCTCGGGCTCTTCGGCGCGGCGGCGGCGGGCTTCCTGCTCTTCGTCCTGATCGAGCGCCGTGGCCGTGCGCCCATGCTCGACCTCTCGCTCTTCCGCAGCAGGACCTTCGCGGGCGCGAACATCGTGGCTTTGCTCGTGACGCTCGCGATGTTCGGTGTGTTCTTCTTCATGTCGCTGTACGTGCAGCAGATCCTTGGCTACTCGCCCGTCCAGGCGGGGGCGATCTTCCTGCCCATGACGCTTCTGATCATGATCGTCGCTCCGCTCGCCGGGAAGGCCTCGGACGCCGTGGGCTCGCGCTGGCTCATGGCCGGCGGGCTCGCGCTCCTCGGCGTCTCGCTGCTGATCTTCTCGAGACTGGGGACCGGATCGGGCTTCTGGGACATGCTTCCGGGCCTGCTCGTCGGGGGCGTTGGCATGGCGACCGTGATGACGCCGATGACCGCCGCAGCCATGGGCAGCGTGCCGGTGGACAAGGCAGGGGTCTCGTCGGCCGTGCTGAACACGTTCCGGCAGGTGGGCGGGGCGCTTGGCATCGCCACGATGGGAGCGATTCTCACGTCGCGCGAGTCCGCCGCGCTCGCCGCAGGCGCGAGCCGCCCCGACGCGTTCATCGACGGCTTCTCGACCGCGCTCGTCGTCGCAGCGGGCATCGCCTTCGCGGGCGCTCTCACCGCGGCTGCTCTCGTGCGCCGGATACGGCACGCCGAGCCTCTCGCGGTCCCCGACCCGGAGCCGGAGGGAGTCCCGAGGACGACCCTCTCATGAGCGCTGGATCCGCATCGGCCGGACGTGCCCGGATGGCTGCCCCGGAGCGCCGGGCCGCCCTGCTCGATTGCGCGTTGAAGGTGTTCACGCAGCGAAGCTACCGGGGCACGACCACCGCCGAGATCGCCCGTGAGGCGGGCGTCACCGAGCCCATCCTCTACCGCCACTTCGCCTCCAAGCGCGATCTCTACCTCGCCTGCCACGACGAGGCCTGGCGCCGCGTCCGCGCACGCTGGGACGAGGCGCTCGCAGCCGAGCCCGACCCGGCTCTCTGGCACCGGGCCATGGTGCGGGCCTGGCGCGAGTCGGAGGAGCGCGTGACGATCTCGCATCTCATGGTGCAGGCGCTGAGCATCGCAGGCGACGACCCGGCGATCGCCGACTACCTCCGCCGCCACCTGTCGGAGGTGCACGCGTACATGGCCGACGTCCTGCGCCGCTCGCAGGAGGCAGGCGGCCTGCTCCCGGAGCGCGACCCCGGCGCGGAGGCGTGGATCTCGTTCGCCATCGGGCTGCTGCGCATGGCCGACGTCCGCCTCGGCGGCATCGTCGAGTCCGCCGGAGACGCCATCGCAGCCTCCCGCGAGCGCTGGCTGACCGGGCGGGACCTCTAAATCCTCCGTCCAGGGGAGGCGCCAGACCGGGCGCACGACCCATCCTTGTCGTGTGCCGTTGCGACGCGGAACGCAAGGCGACGGCCCGGAGACCGCGGCTCTGCGGCCCAGCCGCGTCTCCGGGTCGACCGTCGCCACACCGCCTGCACTCCGACCTGGCGTCCCGGAGGGAGTGCAGTGGCCTCGACTATTGCAGCCAGGTCCCGAGAAGTCAAGTGACAAGGTGAAGTGGTTGTGATAAGCCTTACTTCACATGAGGACGAGCCCGTGAGCGACCGAGCAGGACCAGCCGAGGCCGCTCCCACGCCGACGGTCGGCGTTCGCGTCCGCGAGCTTCGCGTCGCGAGAAGCCTGACGCAGTCGCAGCTCGCCGGCGAGCGCTTCACCAAGGAGTACCTCAGTCAGATCGAGCGCGGGAAGACCCGGCCGAACGCCGAGACGCTCGACTGGCTGGCCGAGCGCCTCGGCGTCGATCGCGAGTTCCTCGAGACCGGCGTGCCCGGCGAGGAGCGGATGAGGGCGGAGAGCGCCATCGTCCAGGCGGAGGCCGCCGCCGAGGCCCACGGCCACGACCGTGTCTTCGAGCTCCTCGAAGGCATCGCGCCGCCGACGCCCGAGCTCGAGCTGCGGGCGCTGCTCGCCAGATCGTGGGCGTCGATGGAGACTGGCGCGCTGCGCGAGGCGGTCGACCTCGCGCTTCGGGCGCGCGCGGTCGCCGAGGCCGGCCGCTTCACCGACGTGGAGCGGGCCGACGTCCTCTTCCGGCTCGGCGTCTACCGCTACAAGCTCTCGTCGACGTCGACGGCACTCGCGCTGTTCGGCGAGGCGCTCGGGCTGGCCGATCGCTCGGGCCTCCCCTGCGATCGGCTGCGTGCGCACATCCTGGAATGGCGCTCGCGCTGCTACCGGGTTCCCAGACAAATTCGCCTTCTAACTGCGGAACGGGCTCT
>CAZCIJ010000122.1:0-9092 GCA_964498265.1 uncultured Gaiellales bacterium
AGATCCGCTGCTGGTGCGCGTACGCGGTCGCGATGCTCCCTCCGTGCTCGACGACGACGAGGTTGCCGTAGCCGCCGAGCCATCCAGCGTAGGAGACGATTCCAGACGCTCCCGCGCGAATCGGGGTCCCGAACCCCACCGCAATGTCGACACCCGCGTGCAGCCGGCCCCAGCGCGGGCCGTAGCCGCTCACGACCGCGCCGTTGACCGGCCAGATGAAGCCGCTCGCGGACGGTGCCGGCAGCGGCCCGATCGACGCGCCGGGGCCAGGCGAGACGCTCGTCGAGCGCAGGCGCTGCTCGAGCTGCGCTCCCGCGGCTTCGAGCGCCTCGAGGTCTTCCCGGGCCTCGTTCTGCTCGCTGCGAACCTCGGCCAGCAGCGAGCGCCGGTCTGCCTGCGCAGCCACGAGCTCGTCGTGGTAGGAGACGAGCTGCGTCAGCGCATCGCGCTGCTCTGCCGTCCGCGCCGCGACGAGCCGCGTCCGCTCGGCTTGCTCCCTCCGCGCCGCGGCCGTGCGGCTCCTCGCCTCGGCGAGCTGCTCCCGCGCCACCTCGACGTCGTTCGCGATCTGCTGGTCGAGGCGCGCGATCTGCTCGAAGTACTCGAGCTGCGAGATGAGGTCGTTGAGGCTCCGGACCTGGAAGACGATCTCGAGGGCGTCGGGCGGATCGGTCGTGTAGAGCTCGACGACGCGCTCCTCGAGCCGAGCGTTCGCGACCTCCTCGGCCCGCTCGAGGACCCGGAGGCGTCGCGTCTCGACGGCGAGCTGCTCGCGCAGCTCCGCGAGACGGCGCTCGTGCTCGGCGAGCTCGGCCTCGAGCTCCGAGAGCCTCGCCGCGTAGGCGTCCGCCTGGCCGGACACCGCGTCGATCCGCTCGGAGGCAGCCGCGATGTCGAAGGTGAGCACGCCCTCGCGCTCTTTCGCCGCCTCGACCTCGGCCCGCAGGCGTTCGATCTTGGCGTCGATCGACTCGAGGTCACCGGCGGGGTCGCCGAGGGCGGCGGGGACCCCAGCCGCCACCGCCGCCACGGCGGCAGCCGTGAGAGCTGCGCGAAGCGCCATCCTGATCACATTCGCCCTCGCTTCGACGCCGCTACTCGCGTCCCTGCGAGCGAGCGGCGTCTGCGGCTGCCAGCGCGTCTGCCGCTTCACGCCTGAGGAGGCCGACCGCGTCGGCGTAGTCGGCGTCCGAGATCTTCCCGGTCCGGTGATCGAACTCGAGCTCCTTGAGCGCGGCGAGCGCGCGATCCCGCTCCTCGAGCAGGTGCAGCCGCTCGGGCTCGGGCTCGTCGGGCTCGCCGGTGGCGCCCTCGGAGCTGTGCGCGGCGAGGAACGGGCGCGCGACCAGGAGCACGACCGCGACCGCGAGGATCGCGGCGAGGGCGAGCGTGACCGCCGTCAACGGCTCGGCGCGAGCTGCGCCCCGAACCGCCGCTCCAGGCGACGCTGCTCGCGCGCGTCGGGCCACATCGCGACGAGCGAGCCGAAGAGGAACACGATCCCGGCGACCCAGATGAGGTTGACCAGAGGGTTGACGATCACGTTGAGCCACACGGACCCGTCCTCGTTGAACCGATCGGCGATCACGAACAGATCCTCCGCGCGCAGCCAGTCGGTTCGGATCCCGACCTCGTTCGACGTCTGGTCCTCGGCGAAGTAGCGATTCTTGCCGGCCGCGAGCTGAGCGGGTGACCCGCCGTCCCGCGAGACCGTGAGGTTGGCGCGCAGCTCGACCCGGTTCTCGACCCGTTGCTGGCTCGAGCCGACGTAGGTGACCGTGTAGCCCTCGACGGTCATCGACTGGCCGGGCTCGAGCATCCGCAACGACTCGCCGCCGTAGGCGCCGATCCCGACCGCCCCGATCATCAGCAGCGCGACCGCGGCGTGCACGATGTACCCCCCGTAGCGGCGGCGGTTCCGGCCGACGAGCGTCGCGAGCGCCGCGGGCCAGCTGGGATCGCCGAGCGCCCGGCGCGCGCGCGTTCCGCGCACGAACTCGAGCGCCACGGCCGCGAGCACGAACGCGGCGAAGGAGTAGCCGACGAAGCCGATCGGGCTCGAGCTGGCCCCCGCCGCGACGAGGGCGACTCCGCACAGGAGCGCCGCCGTGGCCGGCCAGAGGACGCTCGCGCCGACGGAGCGAAGCGACGCGCGGCGCCAGGCGATGAGCGGGCCGATCCCCATGAGGAAGACGAGCGGGACGCCGAGCGCGATCGCGAAGAAGTTGAAGTAGGGCGCTCCCACGGTCGAGGCGGTGCCGCGGACGGCTTCCGAGACGAGCGGGTAGGCGACGCCCCAGAGGACCGTGAGCGCGAAGGCGACCAGGAAGAGGTTGTTGTAGAGGAAGGCGGCCTCTCGCGAGACCAGCGACTCCATCTTCGTTCTCGAGCGCAGCGCGGGGAGCCGCACGACGATCAGCACGATCGAGCCTGCGGCCGCGGCGGCGAGGAAGCCGAGGAACCAGGCGCCCAGCGGTCCCTCGCTGAAGCTGTGGATCGAGTTGAGGACGCCGCTGCGGGTGAGGAACGTCCCGAAGATGGACAGGCAGAACGCGAGAGCGACGAGGACGACGTTCCAGACGCGCAGCATGTCCTTCTTCTCCTGCACCATCACCGAGTGCAGGTAGGCGGTTGCCACGAGCCAGGGCATGAGGGCGGCGTTCTCCACGGGGTCCCACGCGTACCAGCCGCCCCACCCCACCTCTTCGTATGCCCACTTGGCTCCGAGGAGGATGCCGATCCCGAGGAACGTCCAGGCGGTGAGCGTCCAGCGGCGCGTGGCCACGATCCAGCGCTCGTCGACGCGGCGCGAGGCGAGCGCAGCCATCGCGAAGGCGAAGGGGATCGTCAGCCCGACGTAGCCGAGGTAGAGCGCCACCGGGTGGGCGGCGTTGTACGGATTCTGGAGGCTCGGGTTGAGCCCGAGGCCGTCGCGCGGCGCCACCTGCGTGTCGAACGGGCTCGACACGAAGACGAGGACGAGGCAGAAGAAGGTGGCCACGGCCGCGAGGATCGGGACCGTCCAGGGCAGCACGTCGGACACGAGCCGTCGGTTGAGCAGGACGGCAGCCGAGCCCAGCCCGGTGAGCACGAGCAGCCAGAGCAGGAGCGAGCCCTCCTGACCGCTCCAGAAGGCCGTGAACGCGTAGTGGCGCGGGAGCTCGCGGCTCGAGAGCTCGGCGACGTAGCGGACGGAGAAGTCGCTCGTCATGAAGGCGCCCACGAGCACCGCCGACGCGACGAGCGTGGCGCCGAACGCCCCAACGAGCGCGTTGCGCGCGGAGGCGCCGAGGCGCCGGCGGCCCGTCAGCGCCGCGTAGACGCCGGCGAGAACGGCGTAGAGGATCAGCCCGAGGGCGAGGGCCAGGGCGGCGCGGCCGAGGCCAGGCACGCTACCCCGAGCTCTCGGACGGGTCCTGCTTCGGCGCGTACTTCGACGGGCACTTGGTCACGAGCGAGCCCGGCTCGGCGACGAAGACGCCGTCCTCCAGGGTCCCCTGGAGGTACACGTGCCGTCCCGCCCGGAACAGATCGGGGACCGAGCCCGTGTAGACGACCGGCACCGTCGAGCTGCCGTCGAAGTCCTTCAGCTCGAACTCGAGGCCGTCCTCGTGCTCGTCTCCGGTCACCGGCCCGACGACGACGCCGGCCAGCTGCACGGTCTCGCCGGTCGCGCCCTGGGCGAGCAGCTGGCTCGGCCGCAGCGACTCGGTCGCCCCACCCGCGAAGCTCGTGTAGAGGAGGAAGACGCCGAGGACGACGGCCACAGACAGCGCGACCATCAGCCGCACCGGAACGCGCCTGCGTACCACGCCCCGATTGTAGACGGGCTGCTCCCGCGCAGGTGCCGGTTCGGCGAGGGCCTAGACGATTAGCGCTCGGCCCGGGACGGCTTGCCGTCGGGCACGACGTAGCCGTGGTCTCGGCAGAGGCTCCCCGGTTCGTCCTCGGTGAGAGCGTCGCAGTACCCCTTGCCGTAGGCGGCGCGCATGAGCGCCGCGACGACCTCGAGGTTCCAGTCGTCCACCTCGACGGCCTCGACCCAGAGGTCGGCGAGGCGGAGATCGATGTCGAGCTCGAGCAACTCGATGCGGGAAGGCCGTCGCGCCATCGACGCTGACGGTAGCGGGGAGGCCGGACGGACAGGCCCCGCGGGCGCCGCCGGCGCGAGCAGCGCGCGGCCCTACACTGACCGGCGATGGGCCTCGTACGCGTCGGGCCGCCGCAGCTTCCGAGCCGGGAGTCGCCGGACGAGGCCGTGGACCTCCTCTCCGAGGGCGGCTACACGGCCTGCGAGATCGGCTTCGAGGGCGGGTTCTGGATGGGCTGGGACTTCGCGGAGCGCCTGGGAACGCTCGCCGGCGACCGCCACATCGCGCTGTCCGTGCATGCTCCGATCGCGGCGTTCCTCGGCCACGGAGACCGCGGGCCGAAGTACAAGCGCGCGCTGGGCATGCTCGACCACTCCGCGGGCATCGCGGCGGCCACGGGCGCGGAGCTCGTCGTCTTCCACCCCGGGTTCCTGCTCGGACGCACGCGCGACCAGGCGCTCGAGTCCCTCGTCGAGCAGCTCGCCGAGCTACGGGCGCGCCTCGAGGCCAAGGGACGCGCCGTCCCCTTCGGCATCGAGATCATGGGACGCGTGCGCGACCTGGGCAGCGCGGACGACGTCCTCGCGGTGAGCGAGCAGCTTCCCTGGGTACGCCCGGTGCTCGACTTCGCCCACCTGCACGCCGTCAGCGACGGCGCGTACACGGATGTCGAGGCGTTCGCGCGCGTCCTCGCTGCGGCGGACCGCCTCCTCGAGCCGCAGGCTCCGTTCCACGTGCACTTCTCCGACATCGCCTTCGCCAACCGCAACGAGACCAAGCATCTGCCCTACGGCGAGGGGACGCTGCGGGCCGAGCCGCTGCGCGAGGCGCTGTCGCGCTTCGAGCGGCCGGCGACCGTCATCACCGAGTCGCCCGACGAGGAGAGCCACCAGAGAATCCGGAGCATCCTCCTCGAGCAGGAGCCCGAGAGCGCCCCGTTCCGGAGCTCGTAGAATCGCGCCGTGGGCCCCGAGGAGCCACCCGCGGAGACCGTCCAGGCCCAGCCCGAGCCCGCTCGCGGGCGGCTGACGCGGCGTCAGAAGGCGAAGATCGGGGTCGCCGGCGTGTTCGGCTGGCTCGGGATCTTCGGGGTGGGCGCCGCCATCGGCGCGATCATGGGCTGGCAGGACGTCCGCGGATGGATCATCGGCGTGGTCGTCGCCGGGGTCACGGTCATCCTCGGCTTCCTCCTGCGCCGCTCGCTCCCGACCGTCTGAGGGAGGGGCTGTCCGGAAGCCCTGGCGCGCCCGCGCTACCCGACCACGCGGAAGGACGCCCGTCCTCCTCCCGCGAGCTCGATCACCCGCTCGCCTCCCGGAGACCGCCAGCCGTCCCCCAGCCGCTCGTCGAGCTTCTGCTCCAGCTCGCCGGTCTGGTGGAGCTCCTCCGTGATGTCCGCGCCGCCGATCAGCTCACCCGCGACGAAGACCTGCGGGATCGTGGGCCAGCCCGAGAGCGCCGAGAGCTCCTGGCGGATGGCCGGGTCGGGGAGGACGTCGACCGCGGCGATCGGAGCCCCGAGGGAACGCAACGCCTCGAGCGCGCGAGCGGAGTTCCCGCAGGCAACGAAGTCGGGCGTGCCCTTCATGAAGACGACCACCGGCTCGGTCTCGATGGTCTGCCTGATTCGGTCGCGAAGCTCGGTCATCTAGCCGGTCCCCCTTGTCGTGATTCGCAGCTCGTGGATCGTCCCGTCGGCAAGCGGCTGGGCAAGCGCCTCGTACACGAGGCGGTGCTGCTGGACGAGCCCGAGCCCGTCGAAGCGCGGGCTGGCGAGGACGACCTGGAAGTGGTCGCCCGTGCCCGTGCGGTCCAGCGCGGCAAGCTCCGTCGCATCCGGGAACGCGGCGTGGAGAAGCTCCTCGATGCGCTCGCTTGTCACGGGGTCATTGTAGGCAGCAGCGCGGATCGATCGCGACCCAGGACGAGGGTTGCGCGCCGTCACGGCGAGCTCCTGCTGCCGAGGACGGCCCGGACTCGAGCCCGTAGCTCTTGCGCGCTGAACGGCTTTCGGACGGACTCGTCGGCGCCTGCCTCGAAGCTCCGTCGCGGGCTTGCCGCGGAGCCCGCCGGGCGGATAGCCGAGCATGCTCTCGAGCGCGCGATTCGTCTCGATCAGGACGCCCTCGGGCGTCATCGTGGCGATGCCGATGGCCGCGGGTCTCGAAGAGCACGTGGAAGCGCCGCTCGTCCGGCCCCGCCGCGCGACGAGGCTAGGGATGGATGAAGACAGGCGTCCCGAGCGGCACGCGGCGCATGAGGAAGCGCAGATCCGCGTCGCTCGCGTGCGGGCAGCCCGCCGAGACCGCCTTCCCGATGGACGCGGGATCGTCTGTCCCGTGAACGGCGATGCGGTCGCCGCCCTGCCAGCCCGCGGGCAGGTTCGGCTGGCGAGCCGAGAGGGCGATGACGCAGCAGCCGTACACAGGGCTGAAGCTCGCGCCGTCGAGCTTGTCGGTGACGGCGAACCGCCCCGTCGGAGTGGGCGAGCCGGGCGCACCGACGCCGACGGTCATCCGCCGCAGGACCTCGTCGTCCCGTCGCACCACGAGCTGGCGGCGCGACAGGTCGAGCACGAGGCTGATCCGCGTCGACGCGAGCGCCACCCCGCCCTCGCGGAGGTCGATCCAGCCGACCTCGCCGTTCTCGAGCTCGGCGCTCACCACGCCGAGCCACGGCCCCCGGCGCTCGACGACGCCGAGCGTCGTCGGGGAGCCGAACTCGCTCGTGGGGCCCACCTCGGCCACCACCCGCGCGCGCGGGCGCGTGCGCAGGAGAGCCGTGCCTTCGGTCACTCGGGCCGTGAGGAACGCCGGAGGCTCCGGGCCGGCAGCCTCGTGCGTGACCGGTTCCGGGGAGACCGGCCCGCCGGCGGCATCTGCCGCAGGCGCTCGGGCTGCCCACCGGGCGGCGGCAGTCGCTCCGAGCGACCGGGCCAGCGACGTCGCAGGGGCCCGAAGCGACGAGGTCGCGTCGCTCGTTCCCGTGGCGACGCGCGGCGAGGCGCTCGCGAAGACAGGCCGCAGCGCGAGCACCGACAGGCCGCCCGCGATCGCGAGAGCGAGGGCGACGAGCGAGACGACCCTGCCGTGGCGAGAGGATGGCACCTCGCCCTGCATCGGCAGAGGCGAGTGCCGTTCTCGTCACCTGGCCGGGGGATCGTGTCCGGTCGGCTCTCCTGTCGGCTCCCTGGTCCGGGACGATTCCCGTTCTCGCGCACCAAGTGGTACGGACGAGTGGTCCAGGGACGGCAGCCTCAGCGACCCCTACTCGAGCGCTGCGAGAAAGAACGCGGTGACGCTGCGCACGGCCTCGTCAGGGCACTCGAGCAGGTCGGCGTGGCCGATGTCGGGGAACTCGTGGAGCCGCGCCCAGTCGGGAACGGCGTCCAGGCGAGGCGGGGTCATCACGTCGTGCGTGCCGTTCGTGAGCAGGATCGGCCGGCGGATCTGCCGCGCAAGGTGCTCGATGTCCATCTCCTCCATCGCTCTGCAGGCCTGGCGGATCGTGTGGTGGGAGTTCGTACCGATGATCGAGCGGACGATCTCGAAGGTCTCAGGGTGTTCCTCGAGGTACCTGGCGCCGACAGCTTGCAGCGTGATCGCGTCCGACATCTCGTCGAGCGGCATCGCCTCGGCCATGTTCCTCCAGGTGCGGAAGAGCGTCCGCCGGTGGAGGTCGCAGCGTGCCATGCCGCAGTCCGCGCAGGCGGCGAGCACGCGGTCGGGATACTTGCCGACGAAGGCGATCGTGACCATCCCGCCCATCGACGTGCCGTGCACGAAGACACGCTCGTAGCGGAGGGCGTCGAGGAGGCCGGCGCCGTCGTCGGCCCGCTCCTCGATCGAGTAACGCTCGAGTGGCGCGTCCGAGCGGCCGTAGCCGCGCGCGTCGAAGCTGATCAGGTGGAACCGCTCGCGGAAGCCGTCGTTGACGAAGCCGAAGTTCTGACGGCCGAAGAGCGAGCCGCCGAACTGGAGGATCGGTGGCTTCGACGTGTCGCCGGTGATCTCGTAGTAGAGCCGGTAGCCGTTGACGGTTGCGAATGGCATTCCGCGTGCCTCCCTCCTATCGGTCGTCTCCGTGTTCTACCGACCGGGAGGCGCATCGGGCCGTGCGCGCTGGAGGGCTGCCTGGCGATCGGCGGGGCGCCTGGGGTTGCTGAGCGGCTGCTACGACCCGGCGGCGGCATCGCTCGTTAGCGTTATGCGATGTGGCCGGCAACGAGGCAGAGGAGCTTCGCGCACTCGAGACCTGGTTCGCAGAGCGCGGCCACGAGCTCGAGTACGAGCTAGCGACAGGTAGCGACGCCGACGAGCCGGACTGGATGGCGATCGTCCTACGTGTCGAGAGCGGCCGGCGGGAACCCGCCTACGTCACCGGCTACGGGACGACGAAACTCGAGGCCGCCCGGAGCGCGCGGCGCCGGTTCTTGCGCACTCTCTCGACCGGTCGGTGAACCGTTCCGACGTGCGCCGAAGCGGACGACGGGGCTCGAACCCGCGACCCTCGGCTTGGGAATCTGAGAACCCGGCCGGGACGGCGGGCGACAGCCGGCGTCAGTCGCCGTCAACCATGCGGGTCTGCGGGCTGTCGGCGCGGCTCGGGCCGCATGGCTCCGCGAGCCCTGCTCCGCGCGTTTGTGCCACGGATGTGCTGCGGCGTCGCCAGCAGGGGCAACGTCGAGGGGCTGCGCGCGCACGATTACCGCGGTCTTCGACGGCGAGGACGGCAGCGTGGCGTGCCCGGCGTGCGGGCTCGAGCGGATCGTCGTCATCATGGCGGGGCAGCCCCAGCGTCACCGGACACGGCCGTCGGGCGCAGCGAGCGTCGCTTGCCCGAGTTGGATCGTGCCATGATCAAGAGCACCGGTGTCGCAACGGCCGTCGAGCGCAGCGGTCGTCGGCGTAGGCTGTCCGCGCGGCCGGCGAGTGCGCCACTGCCGGACGTTCGTCGCGATCGAGCTCGATCACCGGGCGGAGCCGAAGTGGTCCCAATGGA
>CAZCIJ010000123.1:0-9058 GCA_964498265.1 uncultured Gaiellales bacterium
CCCACGTAGACGATGACGTCGGCGTCGCACCACTTCGCGATCTGCTGGAGGAGGACGGTCTTGCCCGTGCCGAAGCCCCCCGGCACGGAAGCGGCCGATCCCCGTGCGATCGGGTACAGGAGGTCGATGACGCGCTGGCCTGTCAGGAGGGGGACCGTCGCGCCTCGGCGCTCGCGGAACGGACGGGGCGTGCGCACCGGCCAGCGATGAGCGAGCGCCACGTCGGCACCGCCCACCGTGGCGATCGGCTCGTCGACCGTGTACTCGCCGCGGCCGGCGATCCAGTCGAGCCGGCCGGTGATGCCCGGCGGCGCGAGCACGCGATTCTCGATCGCCTCGGTCTCGGCCACGCTCCCGAGGCAGGCTCCCGGCCCGATCTCGTCTCCCTCCGCCATGGCTGGAGCGAACGGCCAAAGGCGGTCGGGCGGAAGCGTCGGCTGCCGGGTGCCCGGCTCGAGGAGGTCGCTCGCACTGCCGAGACGCCTGAGCATGCCGTCGAACACCTCGCCGAGGAGTCCCGGGCCGAGCTGCGCGACAAGCGGTTGCCCGCTCGCGACGACCTGCTCCCCCGGCCGCATGCCGCCCGTGTACTCGTAGACCTGCACCACCGCGACGGTGTCCTCGAGAGCGATCACCTCACCCGGGAGGGACGCCTCGCCGACGCCCACGAGCTCGTGCATCGCCGCTCCGTCGAGGCCTGCGACGTCGACGACCGGGCCGTTGACCCGGACGACGGTGCCCGTGGTCACCGCCACAGCCTCTCGAGCTCGCCGCCGAGAGCCGTGATGCAGCGCTCGGTCAAGGCGGGAAGCGTGTAGTCGACGCGTCTCGTCCCCGCCCGCGCGCGCACGCCGCCCAGCTCGGGGACGTCGATCTCGACCTCCGCCTCCGGGCCGAGCTGAGCCCGGGCGGCGGCCTCGAGCCGCTCGAGCAGCGCACCGTACGCCTCGCTCTCGCGCAGCTCGAGGGCTGCCGCCTGCGCACGGCGGCAGAGCTCCTCGTACACCTCTCGCCGGGCCTCGAGGACGAGCCGACGCGCATGGCCGCGCGCCTCCGCCCGGAGAGCGGCGGTCTCGAGCTCGCCCGCCCTCTCCCCCTCTCGCCGCGCCCGAAGAAGGAGCGCCGCGGCCTCGCGGCGTGCGCGACGGACCTGCTCGGCTGCCTTCGCCTCCGCTTCCTCGACCGCGGCGCCCGCCTCGCCGTCCGCCTCGGCGAGGACGAGGGCGCGTAAGGCCGACGCGTTCAGGATGGAAGGACGGCCCATACGAACGAAGCGCGGTCGATCGTCCGGTCTCCGAGCGCGGCGCGCGCGGCGGGCGTGAACAGGACGAGGCCGACGTCTGCGTCGAGCGACGACCACGCCTCCACGACCGCGGCAGCATCGACAGCCTCGACGAGCTCGACGCCCGCGAGGGCATAGCCCGCGAGCTGCGTCTCCTCTCCGATCGCGACGACCCGGCTCATGCCTGCCCGATGAGGATGATCGCGATCACGAGCCCGTAGATCGCGATCCCCTCGGCAAGCCCGACGATGACCATCGCGCGGCCGAAGATCTCCGGCCGCTCGCTGATCGCGGCGAGCGCCGCAGATCCGGTGTAGGCGACCGCGATCGCCGCTCCGACCGTCGACCCGGCGACCGCGATCGCCGCGCCGAGCAGAGCCGCCCAGGCGTCGCTGGCTCCATCCGTGCCGTTGGCGGCGTGGGCGGGCTCCACGGCACCCGTGAGGACGACCCCGAGGAGAGCGAGCGCTCCGAGGGCGATGAGCGCGTTCAGGGCGAGCAGGCGCCGGAGACCCCGGCGAGGCGCCCGTCGCGAGAGCGCCGTCACGCCGACGCCCACGGCGAGGACGATCGGAGCGGTCCAGATCAGAGTCTCGATCATGCCTCCTCCTTCGCGGATTCGAGCGGCACGTGCCAGGGCGAGAAGCGGTGTCCCTCTCCGACGAAGATACGCGAGAACAGCTCGTAGTACTCGAGCCGGAGCGCCTGGATACCCGCCACCAGCACCTCCAGCGAGAAGGTCAGCGCGTTGCCCAAGACGAAGACGACGACGGCCAGGAGCGATCCTGCCGGACCGCCCCACAGGGCAGACGTCGCGTCCCACACGACGGCCCCGAGCGCCGCGTGCATGAGGCCGAAGGCGGCAAGGCGAGTGAACGAGATGACGTTCGCGACCACGCGGATGACAGCATCGACGATCTCGATCGTCGCCTGAGTCGCGGCCGCGGCCCCCCGCCCCGCCTCGGCGTGGAAGCCTGCGCCGAGCAGGAGCACGGCGGCGCCCGCCGCCGTCGCGCCGCCTACGAGAAGCGGCGTCGAGCTCCAGTACAGTCCCGCGGCCGCGACGCCGATGCCGAGGAAGAGGAGGAAGCCCGCAATCCCCGAGGGCGCGACGAGGGCGCCCAGCCCTCCCTCTGCGCGCCAGCGATTGACGATCCCGAGCGCGTAGCTCATGGCGAGGAGCACGGCGCCGACGGCGATGGCCACAGCCAGCAGGGAGACGGGCTCGTCGACAGGGTCGAGCCAGATCGTCGGAACGATCCCGGTCGGCCCGAAGGCCTCGCCGTAGAGAACGCCGAAGGCGGCAGCCGCCAGGCCGGCAGCGACCGGGAAGGGCCACAGCGGCTGGAAGCCTGCGAGGCGCCCGTGCCGGGCACGCCGAAGCACGAGTCCGAGCAGAGCGAGGAGCAGGCCCTGCCCAACGTCGGCGAACATCATCCCGAACATGAGCACGAACGACACGGCGGCGAAGGGCGTCGGGTCGACGTCCGAGTACCGGACGGGGCCGTACGTGTCGACGAGCGGGCGGAACGCACTCGTACGCCGCGCCGCCGGGAGCAGCGTGGGAGGCTCGACCCAGGCCGGGCGCGGCAGCTCGACCACAGCCGCGCCCGCCTCCTGAAGTCGCCCGGCGAGGGGCTCGAGCTGCTGCTGCGGCGTCCACCCGACGACCGCCGCGTAGCGCCCGTGCCGAGCCGCGGTACGGGCCCGGCGAGCCAGCTCGACCTCGCCGGCGAGCAGATCTCGCCGCCCTGCCCGCTCGAGCGCCGCTACGTCGGGCCGGCCCTGCGACAGCTTCGGCTCGGGCCGGCCGTCCTCGGACGCCGCGCGCTCCAGCCGCCGCAGCGCCTCGAGCTCCGCGCCTTCGGCCGCCGGCAAGGTGCCTGCGAGCTCCACCGTCCCCGTGTCCGCGACGACCGCGAGAGCGTCGCGCATCCGCGCCTCGGGAGCGACGACGGCGATCCGGCTCATGCGGGCCGGCGTCACGAGCTCACGGCGACGCAGCGAGCACCTCCTCGAGCTCACGGCCCGCGCCGCGGGCGACCGCCTCGAGAGCCGCGCTCGCCCGCCACGCGTCGACGGCCATGACGGCGACGGCTCCGACGACGACGGGACGCCCTTCTCGAGGACGCCGCACCATCGCGCGGGCGTCACGCTCGACCTCGGCCCACCAGCGAGCCTCGGCCCGCCAGAGCTCCTCGGGCCGTTCCACGCCTTCGAGCACCCGCGCCGCCGACCGTGGCAGGGTCGCCGCAAGCTCGCGCACCGTCGCGGCGCGCTCCCAGGCCGCGCCGAGGCGACCGGCGCGCCACGGCTCGACGGACGACGACGTGACGTCGAAGAGCACCTCGCGGGCGAGGAGGAGGGCGAGCGCTCCTGAGATCCAGCCCTCTGCTTCCGGCAGCTCCCCGAGGAGCCGACGCGCCCAGGCACGCCGGAGCGAGCGGTGGATCGCCCCCGGCTCCTCGGAGCCCGGGTCGCCCCACGGCGAGGCGGCGAGCGCGGCACGCAGCTCCGCGATGCCCTGCGCCCGTCCGAGGCGACTCCACGCGAGCGCGAGGCTTCCGAGGTCGAACGGAGGACGAAGCTCGTCGCCCAGGAGGTAGGCGAGGCGATCCTCGACGTTGGCGAGCTCGAACCAGCCGGCGAGCTCACGCACCATTCCGGTCGCCGCGGGCGGCAGCCACGCGGCGAGGATCCTGAGACGCAGGAGCACCGTCTCGGCGAGGGCCCGTTGCGCCTCGCCGAGGCTCGTGCCAAGCCGCTCGCGCGGCCCATACCCCGACGAGGCCAGCTGGGCGATGGCCTCCCGCAGCGACCCGCTGGCCGCGAGCTCGAGCGCCCCCTCCCGTCCCAGCAGCCGGCCCGCGAGAAGGCGAGCCCGGATGCTTCCCCCGACCCAGGCCGCGCTCATCGTGCTCCCTCCCTGACGCAGGCGACGACCGCCGCCACCAGCTGCGGCAGCCGCTCCTCGCCCCGGGCCTGAATGTCCCTGGCGTGCCGCTCGGCGTCCGCGACGAGGGCTCGGCTCTGCTCCTCGGCGGCTCCACGGCTTCGCTCGACCGCCCGTCGATGCACGGCCTCGGCGCGGTCGCGATAGGCGGCCACGATTCCGTGAGCCTCCTCGCTCGCGTCGTCGAGGTAAGCCCGGCCGCGCGCCCGGGCCGCCTCCCGGCGGCGCTCGGCTTCCTCCTCGATCTCGTCGAGCGCCGCGAAGAGCGGCGCGAGCTCGGCCGCAACGTCGTCGGCGGCCGCGGACGGGACCCCGGCCCCGCGCCGGAAGCGCTCGAGTATCAAGCTGACGGGTCTCAGCGTGACTCCGCCCTCCGTCCCACACGTGATCGATACCGGCTTCCCGGCCAGAATGCATCCGGAGCCGGCTCGGATCCCGCCGGCAGTCCGTCGTCAGGAGCGAACGGACCCACTCTCCCGCCCCGCAGAGAGGGACGCCAGCTCCTCCCCCCAGGCGCGGATCGCGTCCCAGTCGCGCCAGTCGCCCGCAGGCATCCGGTTGAACGGAAACCGCAGCTTCGCCGGATCGATCACGCCCCCGAAGAGCGCGACGGACGCGGGCTCGACGTCGGGCACCTTGGCCAGAGCCCGGTCGAGCTGGCGCTGCGGCTCCTCGCGACTCTCCTCCGAGTCGCCCACGGGGCCGAGCGCGAACACGGCCGTGGGCAGCTCCGTGAGCGCCCTGCGGTGACGCCTCAGGAACGAGACCGCCTCCCTGCGCCACCGGCCCATGTAGAGCGGGGCCCCCACGACCACCATGTCGTAGCCCTCGAGGTCGCGCACGTCCTTCGCCCGCCGGACGTCCGCACTCGTTCCGGGACGGCGAAGCGCCTCCGCAATAGCACGAGCGACCTCCTCCGTCGACCCGTGCTTGGTCGTGAACGCTATGAGCACAGAGCTTGCCATCTCGCCTCCTCTCGTTCCTCCTCGAGTGTCGACGAAGCGCGCCGCCTCAGCATCGGGGCGTCCACGGAAGCGCGTTCGGAGAACTACGGCCTCCATGGTGGAAAGCCGTAGTTCTCCGCAGCCCCTGTCCGCGTTCTGACCGATGCGACGCGCGCCCCGAGGTAGCGATCGTGCGTGTCGTGGTTCCGGTCGCGCGACGCAACCTGCTCGCCGAGAAGGGACGTCTGGTCATGTCCGTGGCAGGCGTCGCCTTCGCGCTGCTCCTCGTCCTGATCATCGTCAGCCTCTACCGCGGCTGGAGCGAGGCGTCGAGCGTCTTCGAGGAGCTCCCCGGCGACCTCTGGATCGCCCAGGCAGGCACGACTGACCCGTTCCGGGCCGCCTCGCTCCTGCCTGCCGAGAGCCTCGACGCTCTGACGGCGATACCCGGCGTCGTCAGCGCCCTCCCCGTCTACGCGCGGCGCATCGGGTTCGAGCAGAACGGGAAAAACCTCGACGTCTTCTTCCTCTCGCTCGATGCGCCCTCTCGCCCCTCGATCCCGGCGTCCGAGCGTGAGCGCTTCTTCCCCGGCACGGGCCACGTGATCATCGACGGCGTTCTCGCCGGAGAGGCAGACGTCGAGGTCGGAGACGCGCTCACCGTCCTCGGACGGCCGCTCGTGGTCGAGTCGATCCGGCCTGGGGGCAACCCGCTCTTCACCGTCGCGTTCCTGAACGGGGTGGACGGCGAGGCGCTCCTCGGCCACGAAGGCTTCGTCAACTTCTTCCTCGTCACGGCGGCGCCCGGCGCGAATCTCGACCAGATCGCGGAGGCGGCCACCGCGGCGGTGCCGGATTCGGAGGCGCGGACGAGCGCCGAGTTCGCAGAGTCCATGGGCGAGCTCGTGAACGAGGGCTTCCTGCCCGTCGTCGGGGTGCTCGTCGCGATCGGCCTGGTGATCGGCGGGGCCGTCATCGCTCTCACCACGTACACGGCGACGATCGAGAAGGCCCGCGGCTTCGGGGTCCTCCAGGCGGTGGGCGCCTCGAACGCGATCGTCTACCGCATCGTCATCGCGCAGAGCTTGAGCATCGGCCTGCTCGGATCGGCGATCGGTGTGGGAGCCGCCGCGCTCGCCACCACGCTGATCAAACGCGGGGTGCCGGAATTCGTCACGGAGCTGCGGTGGATGGACGCGACCGGCCTGTTCGCAGCCGCGGTCCTGGTCTCGATCGCGGCAGCCTACGTACCGGTGCATCGGATCAACCGAATCGATCCGGCCATGGTGTTCCGCGCATGAGCCGGACCCCGCTCCTGGTCGTGGACGGCCTCGTGAGAGTCTTCGGCAGCGGACGGACGCTCGTGCGCGCCGTCGACGGCGTCTCGTTCACCACCGACACGGGCGAGATCACGCTCGTGATGGGTCCCTCCGGCTCAGGGAAGACGACGCTCCTCACGATGATCGGCGCGCTGTTGCGGCCGACGGAGGGCCGCGTCGTCATCGCGGGGCACGAGATCACCGCCCTCCCCGAGCGTGAGCTCCCGCGAATCCGTCGGCAGCTCGTCGGCTTCGTCTTCCAGACGTTCAACCTGCTCGAGACGCTCACGGCACAGGAGAACGTCGAGCTCGCGCTCAACGTCGCCGGCGTCACGGGAGAGGCGGCAAAGCGGCGCGCTCGAGAGCTGCTGGTCGAGGCGGGACTCGAGGGTCGTCTGGACTTCCATGCACGCGACCTCTCCGGTGGGGAGAAGCAGCGGGTCTCGATCGCCCGCGCGCTGGCCAACCATCCGCCGCTCCTGCTCGCCGACGAGCCGACGGCGAACCTCGACTCACGTCACGGGCAGGAGGTCATGGAGCTCCTCCGCGACCTCGCCGAGCGCGAGGGCAGCGCCGTCGTCGTCGTCTCGCACGACGCCCGGCTCGAGAGCATCGCGGAGCGGATCCTGTGGATCGAGGACGGGCGCATCAGACCGGAAGAGCATCGGATCGCGCGCACCTCCTAGCATGCCGCCGTGTTTGCGGGTTTTCCGCAGCTCGATCGGTGCGCCCACAGATGCCGGCCGTGGCGAGGCCGTGCAGGATGTGGCCCGTGAACGAGTTCGAGCTGCAGGTCGCAGCACCCCACGGCGGTGTGCCCGAGGATCTCCGGCTGTATGCCGAGACGAAGGTGCGGGCGGCCGCACATGCGGCGCCGAGGGCGGTTCTCTTCGGTCGAGTGACCCTGAGCCAGCACGTCAACCCGTCGACCGCGCGTCCGGCGACCGCAAAGGCAAGCCTCGACGTGAGCGGTCGCATGGTGCGCGCCCACGTGGCGGCTCCCGGGATGCGCGAGGCGATCGACCTCCTCGAGGAGCGCCTCCGGCGCCGGCTCGAGATCCTCTCGGAGCATCTGGAGGAGCGCCGCTCCTCGACCGGGGTGAGCGCACCGGGTGAGTGGCGCCACGGCAGCCTCCCCGGCGAGCGTCCCGACTACTTCCCCAGGCCACGGGAGGAACGCGAGGTCGTTCGCCACAAGTCGTACGAGCTCGCCGCAGTGACGCCCGAGGAGGCGGCGCTCGACCTCGAGCTTCTGGATTACGACTTTCACCTCTTCTCGAACGTGAAGACGGGAGACGAGGCCGTCGTGTACCGGAGGCCGGACCGCACCCTGGCGCTGGCGACGATCTCTCCCGACGCGACCCTCGACGACGCGATCGAGCGCCTCGAGCTCACCGGCGCACGATTCGTCTTCTTCCGGAACGCGGCAACTGGTCGCGGCACCGTCCTCTACCACCGATACGACGGCCACTACGGCCTGATCACGCCGGCAGAGCCCGGGGCGGCCGCGGGGACGACCTGAGAGCCGCAGCTCCCTAGACGATTGATCGATAACTCGATCAATCGTCTCCATCCACGGGGCCGCGCCGCGGCCCACGAGGAGATCCTGCGCCGCAGCGGCCTCCGGCCGCTGCGGCGGTGCTAACGGGACGTTTGATCGGACTTTCCGATCAAACGTCTAGGGCCGATTCGAGCCACAGCTCACGATCAACCGTCCGTCCTCTTCCGCCACCGCCGTGCCGAGCGCGGCGCAGGCTCCCTCGAACCGCCTGCGGACCCAGTCGGCATCGGCGCCCGTCGCGAGTCGCGTGCGCGCGTACTCGAGCCGGAGCGGCACGGCCTCGAGCCTGACCGGCCCGCGCGCGTCGAGCTCGACGAGGAAGAGCAGCCCGAGGTCGTTCCGCAGAACGGGATCCACGGCGTAGTCGTCGAGGAAGTCGCCGAGGTCGTAGAGCACGCGCCCCTCGACGCCCTGGAACACGTGCGCCGAGTGCCCGGCGACGAGCGTCGCCCCCACCTCGACGAGGCGCGCCGCTGCCCGCCGGACGTGAGGCAGCGGTGCCGCCACCATGTTCGGGCCCCAGTGGGGGCTGACGAGCACCGCGTCGGCGCTGAGGTCCCGGATCGCCGCCAGCAGCCAGGCCGGTGGAGGCTCGGTCCACAGGTCGACGAAGGAGACGCCGGGTCTGCCGGATGCGGCCGCGTACTCGGCGGGATGATCGGTGAGCGCGACGACGCCCAGCCTGAGGCCTGCGGCCTCGAGCACGGCGGGGCGCCGCGCGGACTCGAGATCCACCCCCGCGCCCACACAGGCGATGCCGACCCCCGAAAGGTGCTCGATCGTGTCGAGGAGCGCCTCTTCCGAGAAGTCGAGCGCGTGGTTGTTCGCGAGCGTGACGCAGCGCACGCCCATGCGCGCGAGCGCCTCGGCGGCCGCGGGCAGGGCCCGGAAGAAGAATGGCTTGTCGGGATCGGGCCAGCGACGCCCGCGATCCGAGATGCAGCACTCGAGGTTCAGGACGAAGAGGTCGGCCTCGCGGATGGCCGCGACGACCTCCTT
>CAZCIJ010000124.1:0-9058 GCA_964498265.1 uncultured Gaiellales bacterium
CACTTTGGTTAGATAACCTAGCGGTTAGATATCAATCGCAACCGACTCCCTGAGCATGACGTTCGCCGCCCTCGCCGACCCCACGCGGCGGGCGATCCTCGCGCGGCTCGCCGAGGGCGCGGCCACGGTCAAGGAGCTCTCGGCGCCGTTCGCGATGAGCGGGCCCGCCGTCTCGAAGCACCTGCGGGTGCTCGAGCGCGCCGGGCTCATCACGCGCGGCCGCGCGGCGCAGTGGCGCCCGTGCCGGCTCGAGGCGGGGCCGCTCAAGGAGGTCGCCGAGTGGGCCGGGGACTACCGCCGTTTCTGGGAGGCGAGCTACGAGCGGCTGGACGAGTACCTCCAACACCTGCAAGGAAAGGAGACGAACGATGGCCGCGACGCATGAGGCCGGCACGACGACGTTCACGACGCCGTCGGATCGCGAGGCTGCCTTGACGCGCGTCTTCGACGCGCCGCGCGAGCTCGTCTGGGAGGCCTGGACGAGCCCCGAGCACGTGCCGCAGTGGCTGCTCGGCCCAGAGGGCTGGACGATGCCGGTCTGCGAGATCGACCTCCGGCCGGGCGGGTGCTGGCACTACGTCTGGCGCCGCTCCGACGGCACCGAGATGGAGATGCACGGTGAGTACCGGGAGATCGCGCCGCCCGAGCGGCTCGTCTCCACCGAGTCGTGGGGCGGAGAATGGCCCGAGACCCTGAACACGCTGCTCCTCACCGAGGAGGACGGCAGGACGACGGTCACGCTCACGGTTCTCTACCCGTCGAAGGAGGCCCGCGACGCCGCGGTCGAGACGGGGATGAAGGACGGCGCGTCCATGAGCTTCGACCGGCTCGCCGCGCACCTGCAAACGATGGCCTGAGCCCCGACGGCCCGGCCGGATGAGGGTGGGGGCGCCGGCCGAGCGCCCCCACCCGAGCCCTGACCCGAGGCCCTTACGAGGCCGGGGGGATGTTGCGGTTCACGCGGAAGAGGTTGTCCGGGTCGTAGGCGGCCTTGACGCGCCGCAGCCGCTCGTAGTTCCCGCCGTAGGCGGCGCTCGTCCGGGCCGCGTCGTCCTCGGACAGCTGGAAGTTGACGTAGTTGCCCCCGGTCGAGAACGGCCGGATCGCCTCCCATCCCTCGCGGGCCCAGGCCACGTGCTCCTGGCCTCGGGGATCGTCCGGCGGCCAAACGCCGGAGAAGCCGCTGATGAAGCGTGCGTCCCGGTTGCCGACGGCGCCGTCGTCGTCGTCACGGTCGTTGAGCGCCCCGCCGATGTGGAAGACGACCGAGTAGGAGAGCGGCGAGGCAGCCCGGAGCGCGTGCTCGGCGAACGTGTCGAGGTAGTCGCTCGACACCCCCGGGAGGAACTCGGCCTTCCAGTACTGGTGCAGGCCCTTCGGCTCCATGTCGTCGAGCATCGACTGCTGGGCTGCGTAGGGCTTCTCGCCGAGCAGGTCGACGACGGGCTCGCCGAGCGCGCGCACGGGGGCCAGGCCGGCCTCCGCGTTCTCGCCGCTGTGGCACACCAGCATCCCGACGACCTGCCTGCCGTGCCACTCGTCCGGGACGAATGGAGCGGGCGGCGCGGTGAGCACCACGATGGCGGCCGTCAGCTCCCGCGGCGCGGACTGCGTGAGCTCGCGGAAGGTCTCGAGCACCTCGCCCGCCCGCTCGGCCCCCCAGAGGACGAGCCCGCCGGTGATCGTCGGGCCGACCTCGTGCAGGCGAAACGTGAAGCGGGTCACGACGCCGAAGTTCCCGCCGCCGCCTCTGAGCGCCCAGAAGAGGTCGGCGTTCTCCTCGCGGCTGGCGAGCCGGCACTCGCCGTCGGCGGTGACGATCTCCACCTGCTCGAGGTTGTCGGCCGCCCAGCCGAAGCGGCGCGACAGGTAGCCGAAGCCACCGCCAAGCGTCAACCCGGCGACGCCGGTCTCGGAGACGAAGCCGAGCACGGTCGCGAGACCGTGCTTCTGCGTCGCCCGGTCGACGTCGCCGAGCAGGCATCCCGCGCCCACATGCGCGACCATGCGCTTGGGGTCCACGGTCACCGTTCGCATGCGCGACATGTCGAGCGTCATTCCGCCCTCGGCGATCGCAGTCCCGCCGATGTTGTGGCCGCCGCCCTTGACGCTGAGCAGCAGCCCGCGCTCTCGGGCGAGGCTCACCGCCAGGGCCACGTCCTGGGTCGACGCCGGCTGGACGACGAGCGCGGGCACCCTCGCCGCCATGGCGTTCCAGATCAGGACCGCATCGTCCCACCCCTCCTCTCCGGGCTGGAGAAGACGGCCGGACAGACGGGACTCGAGGTCCTCGAGCTCAGCCGACGCGAGGGTGACGTGCCCGCCCTCGAGGCCGGCGACGTCGACCGTGGTGGTGGTGATCATGCGACAAACTCCTTTCCGATCAGGTTCCGAGCTCTGCGTGGAGCGCGCGCACGACCGCATGAGGCTGCTCGAAGGCAGGGTCGTCGGCCGCGTCCTCGATGATGTGCAGCGGCCACCCGAAGCGGGCGCTCGCGCGCTCGGCGACGCGCAGCGGCGTCTGGCGGTCGTGCCGTCCCCAGACCAGGCTCGTGGGCACCGCGATCCGCTCGAGCTCGGCGTCCGGGATCGCGCGCAACCCGAACGCCGGCATGAGGCTGCGGAGCGCGACCTTCTGGCGCTGCGAGCGGGCGCCCTCGAGCGCGTAGGCCATGAGCGGCTCCCAGCGCTCGCCCAGCTGCTCGCGCAAGCCGCCCATGTCGGCGAAGCAGTGCTCGAAGAACCGGTCGCGGCTGCGCTCGCTCGGCCGCGCCATGAAGCCGATCAGCGTCAGGGCGAACATGGGCGCCGGCCGCAGGCGCCGGAGCCCGAACGTGTCCACGAGCACGAGGCCGCCGAGGCGGTCCGCCTGCCCCGCGGCGTAGCGGGCCCCGATCGCGCCTCCGAGGAGATGGCCCGCGAGCGCGGGAGGCGTGGGACAGGTCTGCTCGACGAGCTCGCTGAGCCAGGCGAGCGCGCGATCCGCGTCGAGCGCCCCCTCCCCGAGCAGCGAGGCGCCGTGGCCGGGCAGGTCGGGGGCGACCACGCGATGAGTCCTCGCGAGGTCGGGGATCACCCGCAGCCACGTCAGCGCGAACTCCCCCGGGCCGTGCAACAGGATGATCGGGGGCCCGTCGCCCCCCTCGAGCACGGCGGTCGGGATGCCGGCCGGCTCGAGACGTCGCTCGGCGACGGGCAGGCCGGCGAGCAGCCGCCTGCGAGCATCCTCGGCGGACGCGGTCCTCCCGTCGTCCACGGCGGCGTGCTCTGTGCTTCTCACTCTCTCTCGTGTCGCCACGGTTCCTCCTTCCGCCGGTCGTCGACTTCGCGTCTGCAACGACTCCGACGTTAGGGACGGGACGGTCGCCGCGCATCGCGCGGATCGACCAACTTGGCAACACGACGCTCGTGGTCATTTCTAGCCACGAGCGCAGCCGCCGCATCAGACGCCGCAGGATCCGTAGAACGCCGAAACGCGGATGCCGCTTGGAGGGATGGCGGCCGCAGGCTCGACGCCGATCGAGAAGTGGTGCGACTCGTTCTGACGGCAGTGGTCACGGTCTGTGCGCTCGCGACGTTCGCCCGCGACGGGCCGGCGCAGACCCTCGCGGAGGAGCCGGATCGGATCTACGCCGTCAGCATCGACCCGGCCGACTACCTTGCGACCCAGACCGACGCCGGCGCCCTTGCGACGGCCCTCACGGCCAAGCTCGCGGCGAACGGCGTCAACCGGATCTACGTCAACGCCTACAACGTCGAGTACGGCGCCAACTACCGGACGGGCTACCGCTACAACGAGGAGAACGAGTACGGCCGCCAGGACCTCCTCGGAAAGCTCGTCGCCGCCGCCCATGCGCGAGGAATCGAGGTCGTCGCGGCCTTCTACGACCATCAGCATCGCGGCGCGTGGGAGGCGCAGCCCGGGTGGCGGGAGAAGACGGCGTCGGGTGGCGACTACAACCCGCCGAGCACCGACGTCCAGTTCTACCTCTCGCCCGGGAATCCCGACGCAGCGACGTGGTGGCGCGGGTTCCTGCGCGACGTGCTGCGCGCCTACCCGAACCTGGACGGCATCGAGTTCCGGGAGCCCATCATCAACTGGTGGGGGACGGAGGCCGACTACAACCCCGCCGTCACGCGCGCGTTCCGCGCCGCTCACCCGGACGCGCCGCTCGGAGGCGAGACCTGGCGCCGGTTCCGCCAGGATGTGCTGACCGAGTTCCTCAAGACCGAGGTCGCGCTCGTCCACGACACCGGTCGCTTCGCCGAGGTCACCACGGTCGCCGACACGTCGTCGAGCGGTGAGCTCATCCCGGTCGAGTCGACGGCGCGCGAGGTCGGCTTCGACCTCGACGGCCTGCTGACGGGGCCTGTCCGCCCGGACGCCGTCAAGGTCGAGCTCATCTGGCAGCAGTGGGCGAGCCTCTACGGACGCGTCGCGTTCACGCCCGGCTGGACGCGAACGGCCGCCCGCGCCTTCCTCGAGCAGGTCGACGGCCATGCTCCGGTCATCGTCCACGTCGAGCTCACGGACTTCGGTCGCTCGACGCTGTCGGTGGAGGAGTTCTACCGGACGCTCGTCGCGGCGGACATTCCGAGAGTCCAGGGCGTCGACTTCTACAGTGCCGCTCTCGCCGACGCGAAGGACGCGTGGCCGGCGGTTCGCGCCGTCTACGGCCAGCGGGCCACCGACGAGGCGCCGTCCGAGATCCTTCGAGACCGCCGCGTGCTCGTCCTCTACGACGAGTCTCCGGACGCGGAAGGCGGAACGCTCGCGCAGATCAAGCGAAGCGAGCTTCTGAACCTCCTCGGCCACTTCGCCGTGAAGTGGGAGGCGGCGCCGGCCGGGTCCTACCGCCGCGGCGACCTCGATGGCTACGACGTGGTCGTCTACCAGGGCTCGGTGTACGGGAACGCGCCGGCCGCCTTCCTCTCGGACGTCTCGGTCTACGACGGCACCGTGGTCTGGATCGGACAGAACCTGTTCCAGCTCGCGAACGGCGGCACCCGGCTGCCCTTCGTCCAGAGCTCTCAGCGAGCGGTCGAGACCTATCGCCGGATCCGGTACGGCAACGCCGTTCTCCCTGCGGGAGGCGAGGTGATTCCGACCGACCCCGGGCCAGGCGCCGTCGTCGTCGCCTCGCTGCTCGCGGAGGGAGAGAGCACGCCTTTCGTCCTGCGATCGGGCCGCTTCTGGTACGTCGCCGGGTCACCGTTCTCGTTCGTCTCCATCCCGTCGGGCCTGAACGGCCGCTATCTGGTCTTCGCCGATCTCCTGCACGACATGCTGGGCGAGCCGCACCGTGCTCGCCCGCGACAGGCCTTCGTGCGCATCGAGGACATCGACCCGCTCGTGGACACCGACGCGCTCCGCGCGACGGTCGGAGCTCTGGCCGCGCTCGACGTTCCCTTCCTGCTCGCGGCGACCCCGTTCCACGTCGACCCCGCGCGGGATCTCTCCGTCTCGCTCTCCGAGCGCCCCGCCGTGGTCCGGGCCCTGCGCGACGCCGTCGCCCAAGGCGGAGCGATCGTCCTTCACGGCTCGACGCACCAGTACACGGGGAAGACCGGCATCGACGCCGAGTTCTGGGACCTCGTCAACGTCGGCGGCGTGCCCGAGGACAGCGAGGAGTACGTGCGCGCCCGTGTCGACCGGGGCCTCCGCGAGCTGTGGCGCAACGACCTCCATCCGCTCGCGTGGGAGACGCCCCACTACCTCGCGACGCCGTTCGACTACGCGGTCTTCGGCGACTACTTCTCGACCTTCGTCGAGCAGCGCACCTACGGGGTCTGGCGCGGGTCTGCCTACACCCAGCCGCTCCCGTACGTCGTCGAGGCGGACGTCTACGGCGGACGGCTGCTCCCGGAGAATCTCGGCTACGTTCCCGCGGGCCGCTCCGACGCAGACGCGCTCGTCGAGAACGCCGAGCGCCTGCAGGTCGTGCGCGACGCCACCGCGGGTGGTTTCGTGCACGTCGGGACCGACCCGACGATCGTCGCCGACCTCATCGAACGCATCCAGGAGCTCGGCTACGGCTTCCTCGACCTCTTCTCGCTCGAGAACGTCGTCGAGGCTCCCAGGCGGATCGACCTGACCGGGGGAGGGACAGCGTCGCTTCCCGTTCCGAGCGGCTGGTTCCTCCAGGAGCGGACGCTCGATCGCGCCGGCGAGGTCGTGCAGTCGAGCCTCGAGCGCTTTCCCTCCTACGCCCGCCCTGAGAGGTCGTTTGCGGCCGCTCCGGTAGGCGGCCTCCTGAGCCTCCGGCTGCTCACGCCGGACCAGGGGGAGGCGTTGCAGGAGGCTGCCGGAACGGACGCGGGGCCACCATCCGCCGGGGCAGGAGGGGAAACGGGCACAACCCTCGTGTACATCCTCCTCGCGGCCGCTCTCGTGGGGGTCGTCCTCCTGCTCGTCGCCTTCGCTCTCGTCCGGATGGGGCGCATCAGGGTCCATCGATGATTCGCATCCTCTTCCTCGTCTCGCTTTGCATGATCTGGGTCGCGGTGCTCCACGGCCTGGCGATGGCCCTCGCCGGGACGCTCTTCGCCCGCCGCTCGAGCTCGCGCGCCGCCGGGCCCTCGCTCCCGGCCGGCGACTGGCCCGGCGTCTCCCTCATCGTTCCCGCGCACGACGAGGAGAAGGTGATCGAGCGCTCGCTGCGTCGCTACCTCGGCGTCGACTACCCTCGCGACCGGCTCCAGGTCGTCCTGATCGACGACGGCTCGACCGACCGTACGGGCGAGATCGCCGACCAGGTCGCAGCGAGCGACGACCGGCTCACCGTGCTCCACGTCCCTCCCGAGGAGGGAGGGCACGGGAAGGCGACCGTGCTGAACCGGGCTCTGCCGCTCTGCCGTCACCAGCTGATCGGCGTCTACGACGCGGACAACCGGCCGCGCCCGGACGCCCTCCGGCGGCTCGTCGCCGATTACGCACAGAACGGGCACGACGCCGCGGTCGGGCGGATCATCAAGGTGAACCGCAAGAAGACCCTTCTCAACCGTCTTTCGTCGCTCGACTTCTCCGCGTTCCAGTGGACGTTCCAGGCCGGGCGGGCATTCCTGTTCGATGTCGTCCTCTTGCCGGGGACGAACTACGTCATCCACGCAGACCTCGTGCGCGAGCTCGGAGGCTGGGATCCGAACTCGCTCACAGAGGACCTGGAGCTCTCCGTGCGCCTCTACTGCTCCGGTCACAGGGTCTCCTTCGTGCCGACGGCCGTCTCCGAAGAGGAGGATCCCGAGCGGGTCAGGATCTGGATCCGGCAACGGACCCGCTGGCTCATCGGCAACTACTACGTCCTCCTCAAGCGGAGTGGGCTCATGTTCCGGTCGCGCAGGGCGCGCGGCTACGTCGTGTTGTGGGAGCTCTTCCTCTTCTACTTCTGGTTCCTCGCAGCGGTCCTCGTCTCACAGGCGATCTTCTTCGCCGGCCTCGCCGGCGTCTGGGAGACGGGTGTCGGCGGCCCGCTGCTCGCCCTGTGGGGTCTGGCGATCGCTACGTACGCCGGCACCATCCAGCTCACGCAGGCGCTCGAGCAGGAGGCCACCTGGAGGACGCCGTTCTTCGCCATCGCCCTGTACTTCGTCCTCGGCCCGCTCTGGCTCCTCGTGTTCGTCCGCGGGCTGCTCACGTACGTCGTCCAGAGGGGGCACGTGGAGTGGGCGAAGACCCCCCGCACCGGAGCGTGAGCCCCTGATCCTGGGCGCGACGGGCTCGCGAGCGGTCTCTGCCGCCGTCCCAGACGGGCTCAGCCGCCGGAGGGCGCTCTGGCCCTGAGCACTCTCAGCGCGCTGAAGCGGGCGACCGCGTCCTCCTCGTACAAGCCGATCGCCCCGCCGGGGAGCGGCCTCGGATCGGTGAACTCGAGGACCTCCACCCCGTCGACGAGCACCTCGATGCGAGGCCCGATCGCGGTGATGCGCAGATGCGCGACCTCTCCGATTGCGAGGGTGGGGGATGATCCCGTGGCCAGGTAGATCTGCGCGTCCGAGCCCTGCTTCTTGCCGAGCTCCCAGCCGTTTGGCTTCAGGATGAAGTAGTAGTAATCGTGGAGACCGCGGAACCGGAACATCACCCAGGCGGTCTCCCACGGATTGGGCGAGCTGCCGCGGCGCAGCTGCTCGATCGTGCCGACGCCGAGGTCGAGTTGGAAGTCCCGCCAGGACCGCCGCGTCGTGACGAGGCTGCTGTAGGTCTCGCGGGCGCTCGTCGGGGGTGCGCTTGCGAGCACCGCCGACGAGCGCTCCACGGCGACAAGACCCCACCAGTGCGTCCACCTGCGCGCGTCCAGCCGGGATCCCTGGAAGTCCTCGCTGAACGCGCGCGGCGCGGGCTTGAGCGCAGGCATCGCGCCCAGCTCGGACGCGGCTGCCGCGAAGACGACGGCCATGAGCCCTACGAGAACGACGATCGTCCGTCGCGCGCTCGAACAGAGATTGCGTGTGGCTGGCACGGTTTCGGGCTGCGCGTGGAGCGATCGACCAGGGCCGGGCCATCGTACCCTCGTCGGCGGCGACGACGAGCGGCGCGAATCGTGCGGCAGTGTACCCGCCGGTCGCGCGACGGCGTCGGTCGAGCGATAGCCGCGCTCCGTGACGCTGCCACTCCGACCGTCTCTAAAGCATCGGCTCCGCCCTGCCGATTCACCTGGTAGCTCCGAGCTCCACCAGAAGGGACGCCAAGGACGCCGTCGACTCATGGGCTCTGCTGACGCGCCAAACGGCGACAAGTCCGGCAACGACGTGTTCGAGGCTCGGCTCCGGCGCGATGGCGGCTACCGGGATCGGCTAGCCGAGCTCGTCGACCAGGAGGAGGCGCGCCAGCCCTCGAGCTCGGTCCCAGAGGTGGTCGAGCTCCCTGAGCGCAGGGCGGGACCCTCCGCGCTGCCCGCATCGGACAGCCCCGCGCCGAGACCCGCGACGCAGCTGGTCGTGCCGATCATCGTCGGCACGCGCCCGGAGGCGATCAAGCTCGTGCCGATCATCCTCGCGCTGCGCGAGAGCGAGTTCTACCGCCCAATCGTGATCTCGACAGGACAGCACCACCGGATGGTGC
>CAZCIJ010000125.1:0-8987 GCA_964498265.1 uncultured Gaiellales bacterium
GCGAGCTTCGGGCCGAGGTCTTTTCGCGCTTCTACGAGGCGCTCGAGCCGCTTCGGGCGGCCGGCAAGCTCGGGGGAGTCCTGATGCAGTTCCCGCCGTACGTCGTGCCGAAGCGCGCTTCGCTCGAGTACCTCGAGTGGGCGCAACGGCAGCTTCGAGGGGATCGGATGCTGACCGAGTTCAGGCACCGGAGCTGGCTCGACGACCACTGCGAGGAGACGCTCGGCTTCCTCGAAGAGCACGGCCAGAGCCTCGTCGTCGTCGACGCGCCGCGGACAGGCGCCCGAAACGTGCCGCCGACGGTCGTGGCGTCGACCAGCCCCTTGGTCTACGTGCGCATGCACGGCCGCAACGCCTCCACGTGGAACATTCGCGGCGGCAGCGCCGCGGAGCGTTTCGACTACCTGTACTCGGACGCCGAGCTCGAGGAGTGGATCGAGCGCTTGCGCGATCTGGCAGGCGCTGCCGAGCAGGTTTTCGTGGTGTTCAACAACAACGCTCGCAGCCCGATGACCTCGCCGCTGCGGGACCTGATGGGCGACGAGAATTCTCTCCCTTCCGATGGCCAGATGATTGCGCAGGCGCCGGCGAACGCCGTCATGCTTCGGCGGCTGCTTCAGCGGGCGGGATTGCCCGTGACGGACCCCGCAGCGGTTTCGTCGTGACTGTCGACTATGATCTCTCAAACGATCGGGAGAATTGGGAGGACAACATGGCGAGAAAGACGGTGGTCGTCTGCGATCAATGCGGAAACCACGTGGAGGAAGGAAAGGGCGCGGCGCTCCGCCTCACGTATTCCGATGCCCGCCGCGGCGCCAAGGCCGCCGATCTCTGCGACGACTGCGCTGCGAAGATGCCCGGCCGGGCGGCCGCTCGGCGAGGCCGGCGTCCGAAGGCGGTGGCCTAGAGGGGTATCGGTCGAGCGAGATAGCCCGGGCGCCGTCAAGGCGCCCGGGTAGGATGGCCGTGTGTCGCTGGCGCTGCTCGTCGGCCCGGCGAACGCCGGCAAGGTGGCCACCCTCCTCGATCGCTACGTTGCGGCGCTCGACCGGGGTCCAGTCCTCCTCGTACCCAATCGCGGCGACGTCGAGCGCCTCGAGCGCGAGCTTCTGACTCGCACCGGCGCGCTCCACGGCGGGTGGATCGGGACCTTCCACGACCTGTTCGCGCGGATCGACGGTGCGCGCTCCCCCGAGGCGCTGTCCTCCGTCCAGCGCTCGCTCCTGCTGCGCTCGATCGTGAACGAGGCCGATCTCGGGCCGCTTGCGGCGTCGTCGCGGTTCCCGGGATTCGTCGACGCCCTGGGCGAGGCGATCGCCGAGCTCGGCTCGGCGGGCGTCGCTCCGCCGGAGGTGGACGGGGAGCTTGGGAGGCTCTACGCCGCCTACGCCGCCGAGCTCGGCCGCCTGGGAGTCGCCGACGTCTACGTCCAGGCGCAGCGCGCAGCACGTCGCGTGGCCGAGGACCTGGCCGCCTGGGACGGCACGCCCGTGTTCATCTACGGCTTCGAGGATCTCACGGGCGCGCAGTGGGCGCTGGTGGAGGCTCTCGCAGGCCGCGCGGACGTCGTCGTGTCGCTCCCGTACGAGCCGGGGCGCGCGGCCTTCTCGGCCCTCGAGCGCACGGCAAACGACCTCGCCGCCCTGGCCGGAGCCGCGGTCGAGGAGCTGCGGTCGCGGGGGTGGTACGACGCGCCTGCGCTCGCCCACCTGGAGCGGGAGCTCTTCGAGGGGCGGGACGGCCCAGGAGCGCGGTCGGACGGCGCGATCCGCTTCCTCGAGGCGGCCGGCACCCGGGCAGCGCTGGAGCTCGCCGGCGAGGAGATACTCGGCCTGGTTCGGTCGGGAACGCCTCCTGAGGAGATCGGCGTCATCGTGCCCTCGATCGAGCGCGTGCTCGCGCCGCTCGAGACGGCGCTCGGCGCCCTGGGGGTTCCATACGTGCTCGAGGGCGCCCGGCCGCTCGGGCGGGTTCCGTTCGGCCGCGCGCTGCTCGGTCTCCTGCGGTTCGCATGGCTCGGCGGCGGGCGCTCGGAGCTGTTCGCCTTCCTGCGCTCCCCGTACTCGGGAATCGCCGAAGCGCGCGCCGACTACGTCGAGGGCCGCCTTCGCGGTCGCGCGGTCTCGGCGCCGGCACGCGTCGAGGAGGAGGCGGTGCGTCACCTGGGGGAGCCGATCGAGGCCCTGGAGCGGCTGCGCGCCGAGCCCTCGCCGCTCGCGGGCACCTGCGCGCTCGCGCGCTCGATGCTGCAGACGGCGTGGGGCCTCGACCGCCATCCGGTCGAGCTCGCGGCCGAGCTCGACCTTCGCGGCGAGGAGGCGGTGCGTCGAACGATCGAGGAGCTCGACGCGTTCGCCGCGCTCGGCAAGCGGCTCGAGCGAGAGACGATCGTGGCGGCCCTCGAGCGCGCGCAGGTTCGCCTGCGGGTGCAGGAGGCGGGCCGGGTCGCGGTCATCGATCCTCTCCGTGCTCGCGGCCGCCGCTTCGACGTCGTCTTCGTGCTCGGGCTCGAAGAGGGAGTGTTTCCCCGGCGGAGCTCCGAGGCCCCGTTTCTCGCGGAGGAGACGCGCCGCAAGCTGGAGTCCGGCCGCTCTCGGCGCCTCCTCCGGGCCGACGAGCTCGCGCGCGACCGCCATCTCTTCTACACGGCGTGCACGCGCCCGAGACGGCGTCTCTACCTGGTGCGCGAGGCGGCGACGGACGAAGGCCGCCCGCTCGAGCCGAGCCCGTTCTACGACGAGGTGCGCGTGCTCTTCGATCCCGACGACGTGGAGCGGGCGACGCGGCGGCGTCCTCTCTCGGCGCTCGCGTGGGAGCTCCACCGGGCGCCGACCGAGCGAGAACGCCTGCGGTCGGTGGCGGCGCTGGCCGCGCGCGACCCCGGTGCCGCGAGGGCAGTGGCGGCCGCGGGCGGCTGGACACGACGGGTCGACCGTGCGCTCGACGCCTTCGCGCGCCCGACGCGGCTCGCGAATCCGCACGTCCTCCGCTGGCTGCGTGAGCTCGAACGCTTCTCGGTCACCGAGCTGGAGCTGTTCGGGGACTGCTCCTCCATGTGGCTCGTCGAGCGCGTGGTCGAGCCAAAGGCGATCGACGGCGAGATCGACCCGCGCCTGCGGGGCCAGGTCGCCCACCAGGCCCTCTATCGCTTCTATGCAGGCCTGCCGAGACGCCTGGGAGCCGACCGCGTCGAGCCTGGCCGCATCGAGGAGGCGGTCGAGCTCCTCCTCGAGTGTCTCGACGAGGCGATCGCCGGACAGGTGCGGCTCGAGGCGAGCGAGCTCGAGCTGCTCGAGCTGAGAAGCGGGCTCGCCCGGGACCTGGAGCACTTCGTGCGACGGGACGCGGCGCTCGAGTCGCGGCTCGTTCCGGGACGGCTGGAGGTGTCGTTCGGCACCGAGCGGGCCGGCCCCGAGCTCCAGCGGGGCATCGACCTCGACGGGTTCACCGTCTCCGGGAAGATCGACCGGATCGACGTCGACCCGTTCTCGGCGCGTGCCGTCGTACAGGACTACAAGTCGGGCGTTGCGCACTCGGCCAGGCGGATCGCCGCGGACGGGCGCCTCCAGATTCCCTTCTACGTTCTCGCGCTGCGCGACCTCGTCGGGATGGAACCCCTCGGAGGGCTCTATCGATCGCTCTCGGGCGAGCGGGAGGCGCGCGGGATCGTACGGGCCGAGGCGCAGGACGACGTGCCGGGCGTGCCGCAGGCCGACTACCTCGACGAGGAGAGCTTCTGGGAGACGGTGGACGGCGCCGCCGACCGGGCCAGGAGCGCCGTGGTGCGCATGCGGGACGGCGACGTCCGTCACGACCCGCGCTGGGGAGACTGCCCCGCGTGGTGCGGCAGCTGGCCTCTGTGCCGCGTGGAGCGGCCGTGAGAAGCGTTGGTCCCGCCCGGGAGGCTCCGGCGCGCTCGCTCGGAGCGCCTGCTTCGGCGCCGGCCGGAGGGGAGGGACGTTCGTGAGCGCGCCCGTGGCGGCCAATCCGGAGCAGCTCGCGGCGATCGAGGCACCGGGCGCGGTCTTCGTCTCGGCGGGCGCGGGAACGGGCAAGACGACCGTGCTCGTCGAGCGGTACGTGCGGGCCGTGTGCGAGCGCGGCCTGTCGGTCGACGCCGTGCTCGTGATCACGTACACGGAGCGCGCGGCCGGCGAGCTGAAGGAGCGGATCCGCGGCCGCTTGCGCGAGCTCGGCCGCGGCGACCTCGCTCGCGACGTCGACCGCGCCTGGATCTCCACCATCCATGGGTTCTGCGCACGGCTGCTCCGCGCCCACGCCCTGGAGGCGGGTCTCGACCCGCGCTTCCGCGTCCTCGACGAGAGCCAGGCGCTCGTGCTGCGCGCCGAGTCGTTCGACGACGCGCTCGCGGGATTCGTCCGGGGCGGGGATCCGGACCGGCTGCGCCTGCTCGCCACGTACGGGTCGCGCGGGCTCTCCGCGATGCTCGTCGCGGCGTACGAGCGCCTTCGATCCGCAGGACGGCCGCTTCTCCTCGAGCCCGGCCACACGCCCGACCTCGCGGGTTGCAGCGCTCGGGCACGGGCCGCCGCGGAGGAGGTGCTCGGTCGAGCCGAGGCGCCGGAGGAGGCCCGCGCGCTCGCCGAGCACACGCTCCGTCTCGTCCGGCCCGAGACCGCTCCGGAGGCGCTGCTCGACCTCGGCGATCTCGAGATCCCCTCCAGGGGCGCGGCAGGAGAGGACCTGGACGGGCTTATGGAGGCGCTCGGGCTCGTCGAGCGCACGGCTCTCGACGCCGTGGCGGCGCGCGATCGCACGCTCCTCGAGGAGCTGCTCCGGCGCTTCGGCGAGAGCTATCGCGTCGCGAAGGAGCGAGAGTCGGCCATCGACTTCGAGGACCTGCAGCTCCGCGCCCGCGACCTGCTCAGAGGCGACGACGCCGTCCGCGAGCGGACGGGCTTCCGCTTCCGCGCGATCATGGTCGACGAGTTCCAGGACACGAACCGCCTCCAGTGCGAGCTGATCGACCTCATCGCCGGCGACGACCTCTTCTTCGTCGGTGACGAGTTCCAGTCGATCTATCGCTTCCGGCACGCGGATGTCCAGGTCTTCCGCGAGCGCCGGTCGAAGACCGGCGGCGTCGTCGCGCTGACGAGGAACTACCGCTCGCGTCCCGAGCTCCTCGAGGTGGTCAACCACCTGTTCGCCGCGGAGTTCGGCGAAGCGTTCCAGCCGCTTGAGGCCACGGCGCGCTTCCCGGACCCGTTGTTCGGGCCGGCCGTGGAGGTGCTCGTGACCGACAAGCGAGCCTGCCGGGCTCAGGCCGTCGGCTGGCGCCGAAGCGAGGCCCGCCACGTCGCGAGCCGGGTACGCGAGCTCGTAGACGCGGGCGAGTGCCTCCCCGGCGAGGTGGCGCTGCTGTTCGCCGCAGGAACCAACGCGGAGCGCTACGAGGAAGCGTTGCGCGAGCAGGGCCTGATGACGTACCGGGCGACCGGGCGAGGGTACTTCGGCCAGCAGCAGGTGGTTGACCTGCTCGCGTACCTTCGACTTCTCCACAACCGCTACGACGACGAGGCGCTCGTGACCGTGCTCGCCTCGCCGCTCGTCGGGGTCTCGAACGACGCCCTCGTGCTCCTGCGCCGGGCCGCCGGACGACGTCCTCTCTTCTCGGGCCTCGAGCGCGAGCCGCCCGCGTTCCTCTCGGCCCGGGACCGGCGGTTGTTCTCGGCGTTCCGGCAGCGCTACGACCGCCTTCGTCGTCTCGCTCCGCAGGTCGGGCTCGAGCGGCTCTGCGAGCGGATCGTGACCGAGCACGACTACGACCTGGCCGTCCTCGCCCGCTGGGACGGCAGGCGCCGCTACGCGAACCTGCGCAAGCTGGCCCGCCTCGCCCGCTCGTACGAGGAGCTCCGCGGGCCGGACCTCGAGGGCTTCGTCCGCTTCGTCCGCGACCGCGAGGCTGCGGGAGGACGCGAGGTGGAGGCGGTTGCCGAGGAAGAGGGCGCCGACGCCGTGCGGCTGCTGACCATTCACGCTGCGAAGGGCCTCGAGTTCAAGGTGGTCGTTGTCTGCGACGCGGGTCGCAGCGGGGGAGCCGCCTCGCCCGACGAGGTGCTCTGCCTGCCGGACGGTCGCTTCGGATTCCGGGTCGCCGATCCGGTCACCGGCAAGCGGCGTCCCGCGCTCGGCTACGACGAGCTGCACGAGGTCGAGCGGATCTCCGAGGTGGAGGAGGCGCGGCGTCTCTACTACGTGGCGATGACTCGGGCCGTCGACCGTCTGATCGTCGCCGGCTCCCTCGATCCGGCCCGCAAGGACTCCGCCGACTCGGCGATCGGCTGGGTCGTCACGCGAGTCGGAGCCGACCTCGACGTCGAAGGTCCCCTCGACGTCGGCGGCTCCACCGTGGTCCTCCGCGTCGACCGGGGCGAGGCGGAGGCCGCCGCGGTCGCGGAGCCCGCTGCCGACCAGCTCGAGCTGTTCGCGCCCTCGCGGGAGCCTCAGGCGGGTGCCGTCTTCGAGCTCGCACCGCTCGCTCCAGTGCCCGGGCCGCCGCCGCACCGGGTGACCCGGCTCTCCTACACGGCCCTCGAGCTCTTCGCGCGCTGCTCGTACCGCTTCTACGCCGAGCGGGTCGTGGGCCTGCAGCCCGTGCGACCGCCGCCCGGCGACGGCGAGGCAGGGCTCGACGCGGCCGAGATCGGCGACGCCGTGCACGCCCTGCTCGAGCACGCGATCGGGCCGGATGGGGCCGGCGCCCTTCTGGGCGAGCGCTACCCGCGCGCGAGCGCCGAGGACGTCGCGCGTGTCGAGGCGCTCGTCGAGGCATGGGAGGGCTCGGCGCTGAGGCAGCGTCTCGCCGGGCTCCCACACGTCCGGCGCGAGCTGCCGTTCGCCTTCGAGCACGACGGGGTGCTCCTGCACGGTCGCTTCGACGTCTTCCAGGTCGATGCCCGCTGCGCGCTGGTCGTCGACTACAAGACGAACCGTCTCGACGGGACGACGTCCCCGTCCGAGACCGTCGAGCGCGAGTACCGGCTGCAGCGGCTGGTGTACGCGCTTGCGGCGCTGCGGGCCGGGGTCGAGGAGGTGGAGATCGTCCACGTGTTCCTCGAGCGCGCGCACGAGCCCGTGGCCGCGAGCTTCGCAAGCTCGGAGCAGCCCGAGCTTGAGCGTGAGCTGTCCGAGCTCATCGCCGGCATCCGGGCCGGCCCCTTCCGCGCGACCCCGAGCGAGCTTGCCTGCCGGGAGTGCCCGGCCCTCGAGCGGATCTGCGCCGGGCCGAGGCTGCTCGCCGGAGGCGGGCAAGGAGCCTCCGAGCCGATCGCGTCTTCTGCGTCCGTCTAGAGGCGAGGATCGCCGGCCCGTGGCCCGCAGCTACGTAGGCGAGGCTCGGCGCCGCGTCGGCCGCAGACGCGACCGCATCGGGCCGATCATCGAACGGCTCGCCGCAGACCACCCCGACGCCGTCATCGCGCTGCGTTTCCGGTCGGACGTCGAGCTCCTCGTCGCGGTGATGCTGTCTGCCCAGACGACGGATGTGACCGTCAACCGCGTGACCGAGAGGCTCTTTCGGAAGTACCGGCGTCCCGAGGACTACCTCGCGGTGCCGCTCGAAGAGCTCGAGCGCGATATCCGGCCCACCGGGACGTACCGCCAGAAGGCGAGGAACCTCCAGGGCGCCATGCGGATGCTCGTGGAGTGGCACGACGGGCACGTGCCGGTCCGCATCGACGAGCTCGTGCAGCTTCCCGGCGTCGGACGGAAGACGGCGAACGTCGTCGCCGCCGAGCGGGGCGCGACGCAGGGCATCGTCGTGGATACGCACGTCCGGCGGCTCTCGCAGCGGCTGGCGCTCACCCAGCAGGACGATCCGGCCCGCATCGAGCGCGACCTGCAACGGACCGTCCCGCGGGCCGACTGGGGTCGGTTCCCCCACCTGCTCATCTGGCACGGGCGACGGGTGTGCACCGCGCGGGCGCCGCGGTGCGATGCGTGCGTGATCGAGGATCTCTGCGCCTCGAGCCGTGTCAATCCGTGACACCCTCGTTGCAGTCTCGGCGCTCGTCGTGACCCACCGATGCGCATCGTCGCCGTAGGCTCTGCTCATGCGCTCCGTCGACCTCGCCGTCTTCGCCGACGCTCTCGCAGCCGAGGCGGCTGCGCTCGCATCTCGTCTCGAGCGTGCACGGCAGCGGCTGCGCCAGGCCGCCATCGAGCACGAGGCGCGGAGAGCCCTTTCCGCCGAGACCGTCGGCGAACTCGAGCGACTGGGCGTGCTCGCAGCACGCGCCGAGGCCGAGGACACGACCGAGATCGAGGAGGCGCGCGCGTCGCTGGCGGCAGTCCAGACGCTTCAGGCATGGGTGGAGCGCGAGCTCCGTCGCGAGCGACGCTCGGCTGAAGCGCGCTCCGCCACGCCTGTCGATTCCGGGAGCGACGGCGACAAGGGGGTGGCCGTGATGGTCGGCGACTGAGCTACGAACTGACTACGAGGCGCGAGCGAGAGGCCTGAGCTAGGAGGCGCGCGCGAGGTCTCCCTTGTCCGCCTCGAGCGCGGCGAGGTACCGCTCGGCGTCGAGCGCAGCCATGCACCCCGACCCGGCCGCGGTCACCGCCTGCCGGTAGACGTGATCCTGCACGTCGCCTGCCGCGAAGACGCCCGGGACGCTCGTCTCCGTCGACTTGCCGCTCGTGACGAGGTAGCCGGCGGCGTCCATCTCGAGCTGGCCCGCGTAGAGGGCTGTGGTGGGGTCGTGGCCGATCGCGACGAAGAGCCCGTCGGCGGGAATCTCGGAGGTCTCGCCGTTCTTGAGGTTCTCGACGAGCACGGCGCGAACCCGCCCGTCGTCGACGCCGCGTACCTCGCGCACGACCGAGTCGAGCACGAAGTGCACCTTGTCGTTCTCCCGGGCACGGTCGACCATGATGGGCGCGGCTCGGAACTGGTCCCGGCGGTGGACGACCGTGACCTTCGTCGCGAACTTCGCGAGGAAGGTAGCCTCCTCCATCGCGGAGTCGCC
>CAZCIJ010000126.1:0-8974 GCA_964498265.1 uncultured Gaiellales bacterium
GGCCCGATCGAGACCTTCGTCCCGCCGATCGCCTTCGCGATCCTGTTCGGGCTCTCGATGGACTACATGGTCTTCATCATGAGCCGTATCCGCGAAGAGCACGTCCACGGGCTGAAGACGCGCGCGGCGGTCGACCACGGCATCGCCGCGATCGGGCGCGTCGTCGTCGCCGCGGCGGTGATCATGGCCACCGTCTTTGCGGCGTTCATCCTGAGCGCCGACCGCGTCCCGAAGGAGTTCGGCCTCCTGCTCGCAGTGGCGATCCTCACCGACGCGCTGATCGTGCGCATGACGCTCGTGCCGGCGTTGCTCACGCTTCTGCGGGAGCGGTCGTGGTACATCCCGCGCTGGCTCGACCGCCTGCTGCCCAACGTCACGATCGAGGCGCCCCACGACGGCGAGACTCCTCGCACGATCGACGTCGAGCGACCAGCCGAGGCTCTCGGCCGGTCCTAACACAATCGCCCGGAGGGACGACCCCGCACCGCTCAGCCGGCGGCTCGTAGGCCCTCAAGCCGGCTCGGGCGGGAGCCGATCCTCCGTACGTGGGCAGCCCGGGGGAGACGCTTACCGAGTCCGGCGAGCATACGGCCGAGGAGCTCCTCGAGCACATCGCGCTCGACGGCGCTCCGTCGTGGCGGCGCTTTTACCTTCGCGTCCGAACCCGCGTTCTCATCTCGATCGCGCTTGGTCTTGCCTGGGCGGGCTTCTCGACGTGGATCGCACTGCCCTGGATTCGCGACTTCGGCGAGGTCGTGACCCTTCCGGTCGCCGTCGTGATCATCGCCGGCGTCGCCATCATCCCCGGCTACCTCAACGTCCAGCTCGTCACGTCGATCCTGCTCGACCGTCCCCGGCCGCTCACGTTCGACGTCGCGTTCCCGGACGTCACGCTCCTCGTGGCCGCCTACAACGAGGCGGCGTCGATCGAGGACACCCTGCGGTACGCGCTCAAGTCCGACTACCCCGGCCGGCTCGAGGTGGTGGTCGCCGATGACGGCTCGACGGACGCGACGCCCGAGATCGTCCGCCGGGTGGCGGCCGAGGACGGCCGCGTGCACCTGGTCGAGGCCGAGCACGGCGGGAAAGCGAAGGCGCTCAACACGGCGCTCGCGACGGTCCGCTCGCCGCTGGTCGCGACGATCGACGCAGACACGCTCCTGATGCCTCAGAGCCTCAGACGCGTCGTCGCCCGCCTCCTCGAATCGCCGTCCGACACGGTCGCCGTCGCCGGATCCGTGCTCGCGCGCAACTCGCGCGCGAACATTCTCACTCGCATGCAGGAGTGGGATTACTTCCTCGCAATCGCCTCGGTCAAGCGCCAGCAGGCACTGCTGCAGGGCACCCTCGTCGCTCAGGGCGCCTTCAGCGCATACCGAGCGCCGGCCCTTCGCGATGTCGGCGGTTGGCCCGACCGGATCGGCGAGGACATCGTCCTCACGTGGGCGATGATGAACGAGGGCGGTCGCGTCTTGTTCGAGCCGACGGCCGTGGCATTCACGCAGGTGCCGGCCGAGATGAGGCACTTCCTGCGGCAGCGTCAGCGCTGGGCACGCGGGATGATCGAGGGCCTGCGCGACTACGGGCCGGTGCTCGTGTCCGGCAAGAAGCTGCACGCGCATTCGATCGCAGTGAACTACCTGTTCCCGTTCCTCGACGGCATGTACACGCTCGCGTTCCTGCCTGGCGTGGTGCTTGCCTGCTTCGGCGAGTTCTGGCTCGTGGGCCCGATGACGATCGCCGTGCTCCCGATCAACATCCTCATCGCCTCCACCATGCTCGTGCGCCAGCGGCACGTCTTCCGCGAGCTCGGCCTCCGGATCCGCAGGAACTACCTGGGCTTCCTCGCCTACCTGCTGCTCTACTCGCCGATCATGTCACCGGTCTCGGCCATCGGCTACCTGAAGGAGCTGCGGGGCGCCGAGCGGCACTGGAAGTAGCGCGGGCGCCGGTGCCCTCGCCCGGCAGGAGGATCGGCCGTAAAGACGTCCCTTGCGAATGCCGATTGCTATGGAAGCCATCCCGTGAATCCCGACCAGACCCTGCGACCGCTCCGGATCCTCGTCGCCGACGACGATGGGGTCACGCGACGAATCGTGAGCTCCATCCTGGAGCGCGAGGGCTACGACGTCGTCACGGCCGTCGACGGCTGGGACGCGCTCAGGGCCGTGCAGGAGCGGCATCCTCACCTCGTCCTGCTGGACGTGACGATGCCGGGCCCCGAGGGGTACGAGGTCTGTCGTCAGATCCAGGCGCGCGGGCCTGAGGCGCCGCCCGTCGTCTTCCTCACGATGCGCGGCGACACGCGGGAGCGCGTGACCGGGCTCGAGGCCGGCGCCGTCGACTACGTCGTCAAGCCGTTCGAGCCCGAAGAGCTCCTGGCGCGGGTCCGCGCTGCTCTGCGAACGAAGGCGGTGGTCGACCGGCTGGCGGCCGAGGCGACCAGCGACCCGCTGACGGGGCTGGTCAACCGCAAGGTCGTGCGCATGCGCGTCGAGCGAGCGATCGCGCTCGCGGAGCGCCAGGCACGGCCGCTTGCGCTGCTGATGCTCGATGTCGACCGCTTCAAGCAGATCAACGACAGTCATGGCCACGCCGCCGGGGATGCGGTGCTCGTCGCCGTCGCGAGACGGATCCAGGCGGTGGCCAGGGAAACGGACACCGTGGCCCGCTACGGGGGCGACGAGTTCCTCGTCCTCCTCGAGGAAACGGAGCCGGATCGCGCCCTCGAGATCGGGGGGCGGATCCGGGCTTCCGTCTCGGCGGAGCCGATCGCGCTCCGTCCCGCCTCGTCCTCGGTTGGATCCGAGGGGCCCCGGATTCACGTCAGCGCGAGCGTCGGCGTGGCGAGCTGGGATCCCTCCCTCGTCGACGCCGACGCGCTCTTCGCCGCGGTGGACGAGGCCCTCTACCGGGCGAAGGCGCGCGGCCGCGGCCGCGTCGTGGCCCGCTCGGGAGCCGGACGGGCTGACCGGTGACGGCGCGAACGGGAGGGGAGGGACGAGCGTGAGCTTCCTCCAGGGCCCAACGCAGCGCGTGGCCCTCGTGACTCTCGCGACGGTCGCGATGTTCGCGATCGCCCTCGGCGTCACGATCTGGCGCTACGAGGTCGCCTCCTCGTACCAGTCCGACGCCGTCGCGCTCAGCAGGCACGCGAACGAGGCCAACGAGGCGCTCATCCTCTTCTTCGAGGAGGCCAGCGCGATCGCCAACTACCTGCAGACCGGCGACGCAGAGGCGCTCGACCAGCTCGAGTCGGCCGCGGATGAGCTGACGCGCACGCTCGGCCGCATCGAGGCGGACGCGGACGACGCGAGGGAGCTGACGCTGCTCGACCGAGCGACCGCCGAGAACGACGCCTTCCTCGCCGACTTCGAGCGGCTGCGCCCCCAGATCGAGGAGGCGGCCGCGTCAGGAGGGGTCGACGAGACAGGGGAGGCGGTCGGCGCGATCATCATCCAGAGCGTCGGCCGGATACAGGCGCCGCTCCAGGAGCTGGCGGCCCAGGAGCAGGCGGAGGCCGACGAGGCAGAGGTGCGCGCGAGCGACGCCAAGGGACAGGCGCTCCTCGTCGGGATCGTCGCCGGCGCGCTCGGCTTCGCGCTCACGGCGGCCCTCGGTTTCTACGCCATCCGCCTGATCCGCCGCTTGATCGGCCAGATCGCCTCCACGGCGAGCGTCCTCGCACGCTCGGCGTATGACCTGCGCGCGGCGAGCAAGGATGCGGCGACGGCGACGAGCGAGCAGTCGTCTGCCATCGCGGAGACCTCGGCGACGATCGAGGAGCTAGCGGCCGCAGCGAGCTCGATCGCGGACAGCGCGCGGACGGTGGCTGCGGGCGCCGACCAGACCGGCGAGACGGTCCACGACATGCAGGCGAAGGTTCAAGCCATCGCAGAGCGGTCGCTCACGCTCGGGGAGCGCAGCCAGCGGATCGGGGAGATCCTCGAGCTCATAAACGAGATCGCCGAGCAGACGAACATGCTGGCGCTCAACGCGGCCATCGAGGCGGCCCGGGCGGGAGAGGCCGGGCGCGGCTTCGCCGTCGTCGCGACCGAGGTGCGAAAGCTGGCCGAGCGCTCCATTCGCTCGACCGAGTCGATCCGAGAGATCATCACGTCCGTCCAGGACGAGACGAACGCCACGATCATGGCGACCGAGCAGGGCACGAGGCAAGCGGGCGAGGTCGCCGAGCTGATGCACCAGACCGTGACCATGCTGGAGGAGGCGATTCTCGCCACTCAGCAGCAGAAGTCGGCGGCCGACCAGGTCGCAGCCGCGATCGCGCAGATGCGCGAGGCGGCCGACCGGCTTGCAGCCGAGCAGGAGGAGCGCGCGGCGACGGCCGAGCGGGTCGAGGGCCTCGTCACGGAGCTCGAGTCCACCCTCGCGAGCTTTGGCGTCGCGGCGGACGGGGCGAGCCCGCAGCCTGCCAGGGAGCCCGTTCGTTGACCTGCGTACACGTGCGTGTCAGGCTCGGCGGGGAGGTCTACGCCGTGCCCGTCGAGCACGTCGCGGAGGTGGCCGAGCTGGGGGACGTCACGCCCGTGCCCGGATCACCAGCGCCCGTCCTCGGCGTGCGGAACCTGCACGGCAGGATTCTCCCGGTCGTCGACCTCGCCGGGCTCCTGGGTCTGGTGCGCGACGCGCGACCCTCGCACCTCGTCGTGGCCGAGGACGGAGCGCGGGGGGCCGGCCTCGCCGTCGACGACGTCATCGACGTCGGGCCGCTGCCCGCTCCCGCCGAGGAGGCGGAGTCCGAGCTGCTCGCCGGCTCCGTGCTGGTCGAAGGCGCTCTCGTCGGGGTCATCGACGTCGGGCGGGTCTTCGACTCGCTCGAGGCGAGGGGGCCGGTGTGAGCGATCTGGACCCCGAGGTCGTGCAGATCTTCCGGGACGAGGCGAACGAGCGCCTCGATCGGATGGCGGACACCTTGCTCGCCCTCGAGGAGGGCCGGGTCGGGGCAGGCGCGGTCGACGAGCTCTTTCGCGACGCGCACACCATCAAGGGCGGCGCAGCGATGCTCGGCTTCGACCGCGTTCGCGACCTCGCGCACGCCGTCGAGGACGTGCTCGCCGACGTTCGCGAGGCGGGTGCGTTCCCGCCGGAGCTCGCGGAGCCGCTCCTCCGCTCGGCGGATGCCCTCCGCGCCCAGATCGCGGGGAACGGCGACTCGGCGCCGCAGATCCTCGAGGAGCTCGCGCGCCTCCGCAAGGAGGTCGGCAGCCCGGCGAACGGCACGACGGACGCGGAGCAGCAGCTCCCTGCCGGAGACGGAGCAGCCGGCGGACGCTCGATCCGAGTGCCCGCCGCAAAGCTCGACGCGCTCCTCGACCTCGTCGGCGAGACGATGCTGCACCGGCGCAGGCTCGAGCACGCGCTCGGTGGGGCGGTCGAGAATCAGTCGGTCACGGACGAGCTCGGACTCGGCGACCACCTCCTCGACAAGCTGAAGGATCGCGCCATCAGGCTGCGAACGCTGCCGCTCGCGAGCATCACCGGGCCGTTTCCCCGAGCCGTGCACGACATGGCCGCGGCGGAGGGCAAGGACGTGGAGCTCGAGCTCCGCGGCACGGAGACGGAGCTCGATCGCGTCATCCTCGCCGGTCTCTCGGAGCCGCTGACACATCTGCTCCGCAATGCCGTGGCGCATGGCATCGAGTCGCCCGAGGCGCGCGAGCGTGCCGGCAAGCCGCGCCGAGGAACAGTCTGGCTCGAGGCGGGGCAGCGCGGAGGGTTCGTCGCGGTCACGGTGCGCGACGACGGACGGGGCATCTCGGCCGACGTGCTCCGCCTGGCGGCGGGCGCGCCGCTTGCAGACGTGCTCAGCCGCTCGGGGTACTCGACGGCCGGCGGCGTGACGACGCTGGCCGGCCGCGGCGTCGGCCTCGACGCCGTGAGGACGCAGATCCAGTCGTTCGGCGGAGAGCTCGAGGTGCGGAGCGATCCCGGCCGCGGCCTTCAGGTCGAGCTCCTTCTCCCGCTGACGCTCGCGCTCCTCAGGGTGCTGCTCGTCGAGCGCGGCCGCCGCGTGTACGCCCTCCCGCTCGTCGGCGTCGAGGAGGTCGTGCCGGTCGGGCCTCGCCTCTCGCTCGGCGGCCGGGCCGCGATCGAGATTCGCGGCAGCTCGGTCCGCCTCGGCGACCTTGCCACGCTGCTCGGCGCCGAAGCGCCGCCCGTCTCGGCTCGGGCTCCCGCCGCCGTCGTCTCGTGGGCGGGACGCCGTGTCGCGGCGATCTGCGATCGCCTGATGGGCGAGGAGGAGGTGGTCATCAAGCCGCTCGGTGCGATCCTCGAAGGACTGCCGACCTACCTCGGGGCGGCCATCCTGGGCGACGGCCGGATCGCGCTCATCCTCGACCCTGCGGCGCTCGTGCGCGGCGCGCAGAGCGTCGAGGCCGGACCGGCGCCGTCCGCCGAGCCGGGGCCCAAGGTGCTCGTCGTCGAGGACTCGACGACCGTGAGGGAGCTCCAGCGCAGCATCCTGGAAGCCGCGGGATACAGGGTCGCCACTGCGCGCGACGGCCGGGACGGGCTGAGCAGGGTGACGAGCGACCCCGAGATCGACCTCGTCGTCACGGACGTCGAGATGCCCGAGATGGACGGGATCGCGCTGACCAAGGCGATCCGGTCCCGTCCGCAGACCGCGTCGCTACCGGTGGTGATCATGACGATGCACGCGACCGAGGACGACCGCCGCCGCGGAATCGAATCCGGAGCCGACGCGTACATGACCAAGGGCGGGTTCGACCAGCACGCGCTGCTCGAGACCGTCGAGCGGCTGGTCGGGCGGTGAGCCCGTCCGGCCCGACGCGGGTCCTCGTCTGCGAGGACTCGAAGACGTACGCAGCGGCGCTCACCCGCCTGCTCCAGGGCGGGAGCACGATCGACGTGGTCGGCGTCTGCGAGACGGCGGAGGAGGCGATCGCGGCGCTGCGGCGCCTCAAGCCCGACCTCGTCACCATGGACATCGAGCTCCCCGGGATGTCCGGCCTCGAGGCCGTCGAGCACATCATGAGCACCACTCCGCTTCCGATCCTCGTGCTCTCGGTGCACGTTGGGCCGCGCTCGAACTCCGCCGCCGCCGCCCTCGCGGCAGGCGCGCTCGACGCCCTCTCGAAGGACTCCCTCGACGTGACGCAACCCGCAAGCGCCGCGGCCGAGGCCTTCCGCCGCCGCGTCGCCCTTCTGAGCCGGGCACGCGTGATCCGGCATCCGCGCGGGAACCTGCCCAGGCGGTCCGGGGCCTTGTCCGGGTTGCGGGCGGCGACGGTCATCGGCATCGCCGCCTCGACGGGCGGTCCCGCCGCCCTCACGGTCGTGCTCGAGGAGCTTCCGGACTCCTTTCCAATCCCGATCCTCGTCGTCCAGCACATGGCCGCCGGCTTCACGGAAGGGCTCGTCCACTGGCTCGACGGCGCATGCTCGCTCCCCGTACGGATGGCGCGAGACGGAGAGCCGCTCGGCCCCGGCGTCCGCGTCGCGCCGGAGGGAGCCCACCTCGCCCTCGTCGGGACGAGGCTCAGGCTCGATCGCACGACGGTGGAGGGTCACCACATGCCGTCCGCGGACGTCCTCTTCGCCTCGCTCGCCGAGCACGCAGGGGTCGGCGCCGTCGGCGTCGTGCTCACCGGGATGGGGCGCGACGGAGCCAAGGGCCTCGCGGCGATCCACGAGGCTGGTGGGATCGCGATCGCGCAGGACGAGGTGACCTCGGCCGTCTACGGGATGCCGAGAGCAGCCGCCGAGAGCGCCCCGGCGCTGATCCTCCCGCCGGACGCGATCGCAGCTGAGCTCTCACACCTGGCGAAGGCGCCCACGCGAGCATGACCGGCTCGCTGGCGCAGATCGCAGAGCTCGTGCGGCGGGAGAGCGGCATCTCCGTGCAGCCCCACCAGCACCCGGCGCTGAGGCTGGCCGTCCGCCGCGCGGCGCCGCCCGGCGACGTCGACGCATTCCTTCGCCTCGTCGCCGACCCTGAGGCCGGGCGCGCCGCCCTCGAGCGCCTCGTCGACGAGGTGGCGAACAAGGAGACGTCCTTCTTCCGGGACGCCGCCCAGCTCGAGGCCATCGACTGGCGCCGCCTGCTCGGGCAGGCACGGACGGGCGGCCGAGCCGAGGTTCGCGTCTGGTCGGCGGGGTGCTCGACGGGTGAAGAGCCGTACACGCTCGCCATGCTGGCCTGCGAGACGTTCGGCACCCCTGCTCCGCCCGTCTCGATCCTCGGGACGGACCTCTCGGAGACGGCGCTCGAGAGAGCACGCCACGGGGTCTACAGGCCCCGGGGGCTCCGCACGGTCGATCGCACGCTCCGCGACTGCTACCTGACGGACGAGGACGGCGCCTACGAGGTGCGCGGGCAGCTGCGACGCCTCGTGAGGTTCGCGAAGCACAACCTCGTTCGCGATCCGATCCCTCCTCTCGGCGAGGCGCGCTTCGATCTCGTCCTCTGCCGCAACGTCCTGATCTACTTCGAGCGCGAGACGGCCGAGCGCGTCCGCGGCGCGCTCGAGCGCGCGACCCAACCCGGCGGTGTCCTCGTGCTCGGTGCGGCAGACGCGCTGCTCGGGACCATCCAGCGCCTGGAACGTCCCGGCTCGCGCCGGCCGGCGCTTCCCGCCGGGCCGCGCCGTCGCGAGCGGAGCCGTCCCCGCCGAGCCGTCGCTCGCAAGGGACTCGATGACGCGGGGGCGCCGGAGCCTCTCGACGCCGAGACGCACTTCGTGCGCGGCGTGGGAGAGCTCGAGGGAGGAGACGCCCACGCCGCGGTCGAGTCGTTCCGCCGGGCGCTCTTCCTCGATCCGACCTTCGCGCTCGCGGCATTCCAGCTCGCACATGCCTTCGACGCCGCCGGCGATCCCATCGCCGCACGGCGCGCCCACGAGCGGTTCCTGCGCATCCTCGAGCCGGAGGACGACCGCTACGACGCGCTGCTCGCCCAGATCGGCCTGGCCGACATGGCCGCCGCCTCCCG
>CAZCIJ010000127.1:0-1244 GCA_964498265.1 uncultured Gaiellales bacterium
CCTGACTGCACCGACCGGCAACACGCGGGGAACGACGGCACGTTCATCCCAAGAGGACGATGCGCAGGAAGCCCGTATCCTGTCTGCTTGGGTTCGACCCTCCACGATACGCCGGGCGCTCGTGGACAGAGGAAGAACGCGGTGTGACCGACGGACGGGCCGACGACGCGCAGGCTCGTGGCGGTTCGATGACAGCCACCTACACGTGTAAGGACGGACAAGGGAGGTTGCAGCGATGTTGAGACGACGACGGCCGCTCATGCGCGCCGCGATGGTCGGCGGTGCCGCCTACTACGGAGGGAGAAAGCACCAGCAGGCCAAGGACCGGGAAGCGGACCAGGAAGTTCGCCTGGAGCAGCTCGAGGCAGAGCAGGCGCAAGGCGCTCCTCCCGCCGCTCCCCCGGCAACGCCCGCAGCGGCGCCGGCTGCTGCCGGAACGGACGTGGTCGCCCAGCTGCAGCAGCTGAAGACGCTGCTCGATCAGGGCGTTCTGACGCCGGACGAGTTCGAGGCAGCCAAGCAGAAGCTCCTGCAAGGCTGAGACGCGACCGATAGGGGATGAACGATGACGATGGGTCCTGTCCAGATGCTCGTGGTCGGGTTCGAGGAGAACCGGTTCACGGGCGAGATCCTTCCCGAGCTCAAGCGGCTTCGGGAGAACGATGTCATCCGTCTGATCGATCTGCTCTTCGTCAGGAAGGACGAGCATGGGAACGTCGATGTCGTCCAGGCGAGCGACCTCAGCCAGGACGAGGCGATGGAGTTCGGCGCCCTTGTCGGCGCGCTCGTCGGTATCGGCGCCGGAGGCGAGGAGGAGATGAAGATCGCCGCGGTTCGGGGAGCGGAGGAGCTCGCGGACGGCCACGTCTTCGACGAGGAGGAAGTCTGGTACGTCGCGGACGCGATTCCCGACGGAAGCTCTGCGGCGATCGCGCTGATCGAGCACCGCTGGGCGATCCCCCTGCGAGACGCGATCGTGAGGGCCGGAGGCGTCCCGCTCGCGGACGAGTGGATCCACCCGACCGACCTCGTCGCGATCGGCGCGGCGAGCGCTGGAGGCTAGACACCCCCGGGCAGGGAACGGAGCCGGAAGCTGAGAGAATCGTCCGAGCCGAGCCGATCCTGGAAGTCCCCGGCGGGCCGGGTGTTGAGCGTGCCGCGGAAGCCGCCGAGCCCGGTGACGCGACCGTAGATCAGGGCCTCTCGGGACTCGAAGTACTTGTACCGCTGGTCTTCGGTCGGGT
>CAZCIJ010000127.1:1254-8963 GCA_964498265.1 uncultured Gaiellales bacterium
CGGGGCGAGCGGCACGACGGTGCCTAGCCCCGGACGTGCTCACGGCCACTGAGCCGAGAGGCTAGAAGCTCACCCGCTTACCGGGCTAGAGCTCACGCGCTCACCGGGAGGGTCGCGATCCAGGCGACCGTCCCGAGGAAGAGCGCGTATCCGCAGGCGAGGACGACCGCGCGGGCCCTTCCCATCCGTAGACGCGTGCTCATCCCTGCGAAGAACAGCGACGCCGCGAAGAGGACGACGCAGAGGACGTACCTGTCCGCGCGTTCGATGTCGTCGTTCGCCTCCTCGGAGTGCGCTGCCGCTTCCGTCTCGAGGCGGGCGGCGTCCTCGCTCGAGGCGAGACTGTACTCGGGCAGCGTGAACGGCGTCTGCGGCGCCGCTGGGTTCTGGAGCGGCTCCGTCGCGATCCACGCCTCGACCGCCGGTCTGAACTCGTCGCGGAAGCGCTGTCGATAGAAGTCGGCCAGCTCGCTGTCGCCTTGGGCGTACGCGTCGGCCCACTGCGCGAACGTCGTGACGTCGATGAGCACCTGACGGCTCTCCAGGCCCGACGCGCGTGTCGACTCGATCCGTGCCGCGTTGGCCTGGCTGAACGCCATCGCCTGCTCGCCGTGCCAGCGCGCCGCCTGGTAGCTGGCCCACGCGGTCGAGAGCGCGGCAAGGGCGAGAAGGAGCGTCGTGAAGAGCTCCAGGCGACGCTCGCCACGCGAGGGCTCCACCGGGGTAGGGTCGGGCGCCTTCGATGGCCGCTCGGAGTCATCCGGCAATCCGCAGTCCCCCCTCGCTTGCGGCAAGCATTACGACAAGACGTTCACAGCCGTCGCGATGACCAGGGTGAACACCACGAGCGAGACCAGCGACTGCAGCGCCATCGCGGTCTTGGCCCAAGGAGCAAACGGCATGACGTCGGTTGGGCTGAACGCGGTGGCGGTCGTCAGCCCGAGGTAGAGGTAGTCCGCGAATTTCGGCCGCCAGCCGGGTGGCGCCAGCTCGGGGTTCTGATGCTGCGGGAACGCGAAGTCGGGATGTGGGCGGGGATGCCGGGCGCGGGCGAGGGCACCGCCTCCGTCGAACGTCCAGTAGAAGAGCGCGAAGATGACGTTGTTGCCGAGCCAGAGCAAAGCGCCCGACGCCAGAAGCTCCTTGCCCTGGCTTGCCAGGTTCTCCCCTACGATCAGCTCGATCGACAGGACGACGGTCAGGTAGACGCCTGCGGCCCCAAGCGTCGCCAGGAGAGCGATCGAGACCTGCCGCAGCCACCGAGCTCGTCTTGCGAGCGATATTGGATCGGCCGCCAGCAAGACGAGGAGCAGCGAGACGCCGATGGCGGGCATCAGCCACACGGTCCCCGCCGTCTCGCGGCGCGGCAGGACGAGGTCGAACGTGACGGTGATCGCGAGCAGGAAGCCGATCGTGAGCGCGATCGGCCACCGCGGCTCACCGAGAGGCAGCTGCCCTCCCTCAGCTGGGGATTCCCGGTCGGCTTCTACTGTCACCTGGTCGAGGGTCGCCCTGGGGCTCACAGACCTTCGCGGCGCATCTCAGGGCTCCTCTTCTCTGCTCAGGGTCTCGAGCGCCTCGTCGAGGTCGTAACCGAGCGCCAGCCCCAGCTTGGGGGCGGCCGACATCACGCGAGGAACACCCGTCGCGGGCATTACGGCGATGAGCGCTCCCACGAGCTCGCCCGGCGTGGCCCCTGCCCTGATCGCCTCGTCGACGGTGCACTGGTACGAGGCCGCTGCCGCATCGAGGGCGATCAAGGCGCCGAGCTGGACGAGCGCGTGCGCCTTCGGATCGAGGCTAGACGCGAGCATGTTCTCGCGCTCGTCCCCGAGGACGGCCTCGATGTACCGGTCGTCCCGAAGTGCCAGCCTCCGGAGGATCTCCTGAAAATGGGGCACCGGGCTCATTCGACTCGAGAGGTACGGACGCTGCATCGCCCGGACGGGATGAAACGTCGTCGAGCCCTTCTCGTGCGCCGAGCCGGCACCGGCGATACCCGGATGCTCCGGCAGCGCGGACGGGAGGCGGGCAGACATCTCCTCGATCGGCTCCACCCGGACGCGGCCCGTTCCCCACCTCCCGTCCGGCGCTGCGCAGGCGCGGGACGAGCCGGCTACCCGAGCGAGAGGCTCATGGCTTCGACGGCTTCCTGCTCGGCCTCGTCCCAGTCGGCTTCCGGCAGCTGCTTCAGAACGTGCCGCTTCGAGCTGACCGCCGCATTCTCGATCGCGCCGGCGTCCTTGTCGATACCGACGACGACGAGCGCTGCGTCGCCCTCGCTCAACAGCGCGCCGATCTCTTTCGCGTCCTTGCGGGACGTCCCGTGGGCGAGGTGGGCGATCCATGCGCCCACTCCGGCGCCGCCGGCGGTGACGACGGCGGGCAACGCGACCGGGAACGCGACGGCCACCGCCGCTCCGCCCGCGAGGCCGACCCACCCTCCGTGCTGCGTGGGCTTCTCGGTCTTCGAGACCTTGACCTTCCCGCCGGCGTCCTTGGTGATGACTGCGGCATCGTACGAGCCCACCTCGCCGGAGTCGTGGAGCGACTTGATCGCGCCGTAGTCGGCCTCGGCGCGCGCTCGATCGTCGTAGACGCCGGCGAAGAAGAACATCGGCTTGCTACCCATTCTTTTCCTCCCTGTCCGTCATGTCGCTGGAGGGCGGGGGATGTCGGGCCGAGGTCGTCCCTCCGGCTCCAAGCTATGGCCGGCGGCGCCGAGGCGCATCGTCCGGAGAGGATGAAATGCCGATCCTCAAGCTGGTCGCGAGCCGTCAGGTCACGAGCCAGACGACGAGCGCCGTCACGGCGGCTCCGAGCACAGCCCCAGCGGCGATGCCGAGCAGGAGGGCGGCCAGATCCTCCCAGCGCGCCGTCGGCGATCGCTCTGCCGCTCGGCGCCAGCCGGCACCCGGCGACGGTATGAACGCGCTCCACAGCCTGTGGGCCACGATCCTCGTCTTCTGCGACCGACGTCCGCGAGAGATCAGAGCCATCGCGCGACGGAGCTCATGAGCAGCAGCCCAGCCTCCATCCCCTGATCGACGACTCCGCCGGTCATGACTCGCTTGGGATGCGCTCCACCGGCTGCGCGTCGATCGCGATCGTCTCGTCCACCCGGTCGAGCCCCTCGGGGCGGTGGCTGATCAAGAGCACCGTCCGATCCGGGGCTGCGTCGAGGACGTCGTCCATGAGCGCTTCGGCGGTCACGGTGTCGAGGTGTGCGGTGGGCTCGTCGAGGATCAGGACCGGCGCATCGGCAAGGACGGCACGCGCGAGGACGAGGCGCTGGCGCTGGCCGCCCGACAGCTGCATCCCCTCCTCGCCGACGAGCGTATCGAGCCCATCGGGGAGCGAGGCGACCCACTCGCCGATGCGCGCGTGTTCGAGCGCGGACTCGAGCTCCTCATCTGAGGCCTCGGGGCGCGCAAGCCTGAGGTTGGCGCGGATCGTGGAGTTGAACAGGTGCGCATCCTGGCCGGCGAGCGCGAACGTGCGCCGGACGTCCTCCTGACTGTAGTCGCGCACGTCCTGCCCGGCGATCGTCAGCCGGCCCTCCTCCGGATCGAGGAAGCGAAGCAGCAGGTTCGTCACGGTCGTCTTTCCCGCTCCGCTCGGCCCGACGAGCGCGACCCGCTTGCCCGGCTCGAGCTTCAGGCTGAAGCGACTGAGCGCAGGCGCCTCGCCTGGCGAATACCGGGCGGTCACTTCCTCGAGGGCGACCTCGAGGGGACCTGCCGGCAGCGGCTTGGGGTCGACGGGGTTGCGTACGAGCGGCTCGCGGTCGGTCAGATCGAGGACGCGGCGCCCGGCGGCCAGGTTGGCCGGGAGCTCGCGCGCCGCCGCAGGCAGCGACGCGACGGCGTCGAACGAGGAGAGCGCGAGCAAGGCGAGCATGGCGACGAGCACTCGGTCGAGCATTCCGGCGTCGTGCGCGCTCACGGCGATCGCAAGGACGCCTGCGGCGGTCCCGCCCGCGACGAGGAGCGAGAGCGCATCGCCGAGGCCGCCGACGAAGGCATCGCGCCGTGCGAGGCGTGCAAGCTCGCCGTCCGCGGTTTGGACACGCGCCAGTGCCTCCTCTTCCCCCCCGAACGCGACGAGCTCGGGAGCGCCCCGCAGAAGCTCGACGAGCTCGGCGGTCAACGCGCCTCGGGCTTCCGCCTGGCGCCGTCCAGCTGAGCGGCCGAGCGCTCCCGCGACGGCGGGGACGGCGACGCCGCCGACGATCAGCCCTCCAGCGAGGGCGGCGCCGGCGGCCGGAAGGAACGCGACCGCGGCACCGACGCACGCGGCCGCCGCGAGAGCTGCGACGAGCGGCGGCACGAGGCCGCGCAGGTACAGGCCCTGGAGCGCGTCGACGTCACCGACCATCCGCGCGAGGAGGTCGCCGCGCCGGTACCCCTCGAGCTGGGCAGGCGCCAGCGGCTCGATCCGCCGGTAGAAGCGAGTACGAATTGCTCTGAGGGACCGGAGCGCGACATCGTGAGAGGCGAGGCGCTCGAGGTAGCGCGCGAGCGGCCGGGAGATCCCGAAGAAGCGTACGGCGACGATCGTCACCGTGAGCGAGAGGATCGGCGGCTGCTCGGCGGCGCGGGAGATGAGATAGCCGGCCGTCGCCATCAGCGCGACGCCGAAGCAGACGGCGAGGGCGCCCAGCACGACGGACAGGGAGACTCGGCCGGCCGGCACGCCGGCAAGCGACACGAGACGACGCAGCGTGCGAATCACGCCGCCACCTCCCTCGCCTCCGTCTCCGTGATGCGTCCGCCGTCGAGCCGAACGACTCGATCCGCTCTGGCGGCAAGCTCGTCGCGGTGGACGAGGAGGAGCACCGTGCGGCCCGCGCGGAGAAGCTCCACGGCTCGGTCGACGAGCTCCGCGCTGTCGGGGTCGAGGTTCGCGGTGGGCTCGTCGAGGATCACGAGCGGCGCGTCCCGGACGAAGGCGCGGGCGAGGGCGATGCGCTGCCGCTCACCGGCCGACAGCGGACGGCCGCCGTCGCCGACGACGGTCTCGTAGCCTTCCGGCAGCGCGGAGATGAACGCGTCCGCTCCTGCGAGACGCGCCGCCTCCCGAACGTCGTCGTCGCTTGCCTCCGTGTCGCCGAGGCGGACGTTGTCGGCAACCGTCCCGCGAAAGAGCGTGGGACGTTGCGGGAGCCACGCGACCTGCTGCCGCCAGCTCGCGGCGTCGTACGAGCCGAGGTCGATCCCTCCCACCGATAGCCGGCCATGAGTGGGCTCGGCGAGGCGGAGGATCAGCGATGCGATCGTGCTCTTGCCTCCGCCGCTCGGGCCGACCAGAGCGACCGTCTCGCCGGGAGACAGCTCGAGATCCACCGCGTCCAGCACGAGGTTCTCGCGGGATCCGTAGGCGAACGACACCTCCTCGAGCGTGACGGGCAGCTCGCGCGGGCTCGGCGGCGCAAGCGGGCCCGACGTGACGCGCGGCGGCGCGTCGACCAGGTCGAGCAGCCGCTTGGCAGCCGCCTGGCCGTCGGCGCTCGCGTGGTAGTGCGCGGCGAGGTTGCGCAGCGGAAGGTACAGCTCAGGTGCGAGGACGAGGACCGTGAGCGCGGCTTCGAAGCCGATGCCGCCGCCCGCGAGGCGGACGCCCACGGTCACGGCGACGAGCGCGATCCCAAGCGTCGCCGCGAGCTCGAGCACCGTGCCCGAGAGGAATGCGACGCGGAGGGTTCCCATCGTCGCCTTCCGGTACTGGTCGCTGACCTCGGAGATCTGCTCGGCCTGTGCCGTTGCGCGATTGAAGGCGCGCAGCGTCGGCAGCCCGCGCACGACGTCGAGGAAGTGCGTCGCGAGCAGCGTGAGCGCCTGCCGGCGCTGGCGCGTCCGTCGCTCGGTGTACCGGCCGACGAGCCACATGAAGACGGGAACGAGCGGGAGCGTGAGCAGCATCAGGCCGGCCGAGACGAGGTCGATCGAGCCGACGAGCGCGAGCACCGCGACGGGGACGACCATGGCGAGCACGACCTGGGGCAGGTAGCGGGCGAAGGTCGTCTCGAGCGCGTCGATCCCCGCTACAGCGGTCGTCGCGATCTCCGCGCTCTCCGTCCCGTCGAGAGCGGCCGGCTCGTCGCGGAGCCGACGCTCGACGAGATCGAGGCGAAGCCTCGAGAGCGTGCGTGCGGCTGCATTCCTGCCCACGACCTCGAAGGCCCAGGCTGCCGCGGCCCGGCCGACAACCGCGGCACCGAGAAGCGCCAGCGGAGCCGCGACGTCTTCCAGCGACGCGCCCTCGAAGGCGCGAGCCGCGACTCGTGCGAGCAGCACGGCCTGGGCGAGAACGAGCAGCGCGACCAGGAGCCCAAGCGCACTGTCCAGCGCGAGGGCGACGCGCACCGCCCGCGCGCGCCGCAGGAGGCGCGGATCGAGTGCCGGCATTAGTGCCTCGTCCAGGGAATAGGGCGCGCCCGGGCGGCTGCAAACCGGCGCCGGTCTGTGTCCTCGGTCGCGCCCATATGGCCTGCATATGGGCGCTCCCTGCGTCCTGCCCCGGCTTGGTTTTCACACGCCCGGATCATCACCCAATTCCCTGGACGAGGCACTCCTACTCGCCGGGCTTGCGCCCGAGCACGTCGGCCGGACTCCGCACGGGAGTGCCCCCGAGACGGCCGCGGAAGACGCGATACGACCAAGCCTGGTAGAGCAGGACCACCGGGATGAGGACGGCGGCCACGACCGTCATCACCGTCAAGGTGTAGTCGGCCGAGGACGCGTTCTCGATCGTGAGGCTGTTCCCGAACTGGGGATCCGACACCATGACGCGCGGGTAGAGGCTGACGAACAGGGTGACGACGACCGCGACGATCGTGAGCGCCGTCGCAACGAACGCCCACGTGTCCCGGGAGGTCCATACGAGCCAGACGGCTCCGAGGACGGCGAGGGCGGCAATCGCGACGGGGAGGATGCCCGGGAAGACGCCCTTGTCGTTCACGTCGCTCGCGACGACGAGCGTCCACACGAGAAACCCGGCGCCGACGAGCGCCGCCGCGGGCGCTAGTCGAGACGCGGTGCGCCTCGCCCTTGCCCGGAGGCCGCCGAGCGTTCGCAGGGCGAGGAACACCGCTCCGTGGAGCGCAAAGACGAGGACGAGGGCGATCCCTGCGAGCACGGTGTAGCCGCTGAAGAGATCGCCGAAGTCGCCGGCGAAGTCGCCGTCGGAGGCCAGCGGGACGCCGTGGAGGAGGCTCGCGAGCGCGATGCCCCAGAGGAGCGGGACCCCTGTGGATCCGATCGTGTTCATCCAGGCCCAGAAACCCTTCCAGCGCGGGCTGTGCGCTCGCTCGCGCCACTCGAACGAGAGCACGCGCACGATCAGGAAGCCGAGGATGAGGAGCAGCGCGATGTAGAAGCCCGAGAACATCGTCGAGTACCAGACCGGGAAGGCGGCGAACGTCGCGCCACCCGCCGTGACGAGCCAGACCTCGTTCCCGTCCCAGACCGGCCCGATCGACTCGAACATCGTCTTGCGGTCCTCCTCGCTCTTGCCGAGCACGGGCAGGAGCATGCCGACCCCGAAGTCGAAGCCCTCGAGCACGAAGTACCCCGTCCAGAGGACGGCGAGCAGACAGAACCAGGTGATCTCGAGACCCATCAGTGCTCTAGTGCCGTGTCCGGGGAATACGGTGCGCCCTGGCGGCTGCAAACCGGCGCCGGTCTGCGTCCTCGGTCGCGCCCATATGA
>CAZCIJ010000128.1:0-8900 GCA_964498265.1 uncultured Gaiellales bacterium
GCTCCGGCAGCTGCTCTCCCTTGAGCTCGGCGAGGACAGGGGCGACGCGGCGGCCGGCGATCTTCGCCGGTGGCCACCACAGCGGCGGAAGGGAGACGAACGACGTGTCGCCGTAGCCGCCCACGATCTCGGAGCGGACGTAGCGGGGCGCCTCGCCGGTCAGAATCATCCCCCGGAGCACGGGCTTGAACGGCTCCGGCTCCACGGGCGCGCCTGCGAGGGCGGCGATCGCCTGGGCGGCCGCGTCGGCCTGCTGAGCGGCGATCCCGCCCTGCTTGAGCGGGAAGGCTGCGGCATCGCCGGCGGCGAACACTCGCTCCAGACCGACGACCGCGCAGGAGGGATCGACCGGGATGAAGCCGCTCGCGTCGTGCGGGACGCCCTCGATCCGCGGACCCTCGATCCGCGCGAGCGCGACCACGCGGTCCGCGGCAAGCAAGCCACCCGGCCGGACGGCCAGCCCGCCTTGCTCGACCGCGACCGCATACGTCTGCGTCACGAGCTCGATCTCCCGCGCGACGAGCAGGTCTCGAACCTCCTCGCTCGCTGCCCTGCCGCAGAGCCCGAGGGGTTCCGACTCGGGAGTCACGAGCAGCAGCCTCGCCCCGCGAACGCCCCGGTGCTCGAACTCGCTCGCGGCCATCAGCGCGAGCTCGTAGAGAGCAAGGGGCCACCCCGCGCCCGACGGCAGCGCGAACGCGATGCGGCTCACGCGCCCGGCGGCCACCTCGTCCAGCATCTCCCTCAAGTCCTCGACCGCGCCCAGGCCCGGGAACGTGAGCGCCCCTGGGACGCCTTCGACATGGGTCCCGCCGCAGGCGATCACGAGCGCGTCGTAGTCGATCTCCTCGCCTCCGCCGCCCCTCGCGCGTCGGCGCTCGGCATCCACGCCCGTGAGGAAGCCGCGCCGAAAGCGGACGCCGTTCCGCTCGAAGAGCGCCTCGAGCGGAACGCCCTCGACCGGAGGCGCGCCGAACGGCTCTGCGACGACGAGCGGCCAGTAGTAGAGATCCGTCGTCGGCGCGAGAACCTCGATCTCCACCCGCTCTTCGGCCAGCTCCCGTAGCGCGAGCATCGTCTCGAGACCCGCGACGCCAGCACCGGCGATCAGAACGCGCAACCTGTCACCACCCTTCTACGGCGCCGCCTCGCCGGCGCCAGAGCTCGTGATTCCCATGCCTGTACGTGGCCCTTCAGCCTCGATTGTTACGCACGGCTCGCGTGCGGTCGGCGTCCGGCCGCCGGTCGGCAGGCAGAATGGGATGGTGAGAGCCGCGGTCGTCGCAGGGATCGCCGTGCTCGGCATGGCCACGCTCCTCGGGTTTCTCGACGGCCTGAGCTGGTTGTTCGAGCTGCCCGGCTTCTTCCGGGTTCAGTACGCCGCGGCGCTCGGCGCCCTCGCGGTCGCGGCGATCCTGCTGCGCCTCTACCCCGCCGCGTTGAGCGGGATCGCGCTCGTCGCCGTCAATGCCGCAGTAGTCGCGCCCGTCTGGGCCCCGCAGCCCGAGGCCGCGCTCATCGGCAACGAGCGCCTCCGCGTTCTGCTCGTGAACGTCGAGGAAGGAAACAACCGCTACCAGGACGTCGCAGCGCTGATCGAGAAGCTGCGCCCCGACGTGGTCGGGATTACGGAGCTCACGCCCGCTTGGGCGGAGAGCCTCGAACCGGCGCTCGACGGCTATCGCAGCACGCTGGCGCCGCAGGCCGACCCCTACGGGATCGGCCTCTACAGCCGTGTGCCGCTCGTCGACGCGCGGATCGAGCGCTTCCCGCAGGACGGCGGGCCTCCGAGCGTCGTGGCCACGTCGGAGCTCGACGGGCGCCGGGTCACGTTGGTCGTCACCCACGTGCACACACCCTTCGCCGGAGCTGTCCACGAGCGTCAGCTCGAGGCGATGGCCGCTGCTCGCCCCCGTCTCGGCACGCGCCTCGCCGTCTGCGGCGACTTCAACGCGGTGCCCTGGTCGACCCCGCTGAGGCGCTTCGCCTCGGACGCGGAGCTGCAGGGCATCTCGCGTACCCTCGACACGAGCTGGCCGACGTGGAACCCGCTCCTCGGCGTCCCGCTCGACAACTGCTTCCTCTCCGACGGCCTCGTCGCAGTCCAGAGCTACCACGGGCCCGACGTCGGCTCCGACCATCTCCCGCTCGTCGTCGAGCTGGGACTGACGCGCCTCGAGCGACCGACGACCGCCGCCGCCGCTCCGTAGTGGCCACGGAGCCAAGATCCGTTGGAGCCCCGATGTCTGGACGCGGGCGGGGCCCGATGCTGCCGGGGGCGGCGTGAGCTGGCAGCGGATCATCCTCGGCGATTGGAACCCGGTCGTCAGGGACCCCCTCGACGTGATGCGCCTCGCCTTCTTCGGCGGCGCGGCCTACTACGCGGCCAATGGCGAGACCGTCGCCGTCGGTCTCGCGGCCGCCTCGACCCTCCTGCTGCTGGCTCGTCTCGTCGACCTTCCCCGGCCCTTCGATCTCGCGCTGATCCTTGCCCTCACGATGATCGCCTGGGGAACAGCGCTCGACCTGTACGGGCGTTTCTTCTTCTACGACAACATCGTGCACGCCCTCGCCCCGCTCTGCTACGCACCGGTTCTCTACGTGCTCTTCATCCGTCTCGGCATGCTCCCAGACCTGAGCGACGACCACGAGCGCCACCACCACCTCGGCGTCTTCCTCGTCACGCTCGCCATCGGGATGGCCGTGACCGGGACATACGAGGTCGTCGAGTGGCTCTCTGACTCGATCGCGGGCACCCACTTCGTCAAGAGCGTCGACGACACGGGGTCCGACCTCACGGCGGGCCTCGCCGGGTCGGCCGTCGGCGCGGCGTTGCTGGTCCTCTGGGCGGTCGCGGGCTTCGCGACGACGCGGCGCATGCCGGGAGACGCTCTCTCCCGCGTGCTCGAGCTGCGCGCGGCCTCCAGCCGCTTTCTCGAGGGAGGCCGGGCCCGCGTCGCGAACGACGATCGCTGACGCCTGCAGCGCGAGAAGCCCCGTTCGCCGTGCACATCGGTGTCCGCCCCGACCCGGCATACGGTCTTTCCCCGATGTGCCCCCAGCGCCGTGATGGGACGATAGCGCCATGGTCACGCACGAGTTCTGGCGCGACATGCGCACGGGCGAGGTTCTCGCCGTCCGCCTGCGCGACGGAGTCGTCGTCGGCTGTTGCGGCCCGCTCCATCACGACGACATCGACCGCGACTACCTCGACGACTACGACTACCTCGAGGCGGGCGCGGACAGGATCGAGGCCGAGCGCGAGTCGTTCACGCTCCTCCCCGAGCTTTAGGGAGCTGTCCGCGGACGCGTCCCGCACTCCGGGTTTTCCCGAACGCGGTTCAGGGGGCACCCCGATGCGGGAACCCGGTGGAAGGCGTCACAGTGCCCCCGTGACCTGGCCGCCGATCGTCAAGTCCCCTCGCGACTGGATGGTCGCGCCCAACCTCGCCGATCCCGAAGCAGCCCGTGCGCCCGGCTTCTGGGAGCGGGCACGGGCGGAGCTCGAGGGGCTTCCCGGCGGCGGGCTGAACATCGCTCACGAGGCAGTCGACCGGCACGCGGCTGGCCCGCTGGCCGACAGGATCGCATTCCGCTGGCTCGACCGGAAGGGCGGCGCGCGCACGTGCACGTTCGCCGAGCTCGGCGGGCTGACGAGCCGCTTCGCCAACGCTCTCGTCTCGCTCGGGATCCGGCGGGGAGACGTCGTCGCGGTGCTCGCCGGGCGGATTCCCGAGCTCTACGTCGCCGCCCTCGGAACGCTCAAGGCAGGGGCCGTCTTCTGTCCGCTCTTCTCGGCGTTCGGCCCGGAGCCAATCCGGACGAGGCTCTCCATCGCCGGCGCAAGGGCGCTCGTCACGACGCGCGCGCTCTATGCGCGCAAGATGGCCGGGCTCCGCGCCGCGCTTCCGGACCTCGAGCACGTCATCGCGGTCGGTGGAGCGGGTGCGGACGGAACGTGGGACTACGGGTCGCTCGTCGCCAGGGCGAGCGACTCGTTCGAGATCCCTGCGACGGATCCGGAGGCGCCGGCCCTCCTCCACTTCACGAGCGGGACGACGGGGACGCCGAAGGGCGCCGTCCACGTGCACGAGGCCGTCGTCGCCCACCACGCGACGGGCAAGCTCGCCCTCGACCTTCACCCTGAGGACGTCTACTGGTGCACGGCCGACCCCGGATGGGTGACGGGCACCTCCTACGGCATCGTCGCGCCGCTCACGAACGGCGTGACGAGCATCGTGGACGAGGGCGACTTCGACGCCGAGCGCTGGTACGGGATCCTCGAGGCGGAGCGGGTCTCCGTCTGGTACACGGCGCCGACGGCCATCCGCATGATGATGAAGGCGGGCGTCGAGCTCGTGCGGCAGCGCTCCTACCCGGCGCTGCGATTCCTCGCGAGCGTCGGCGAGCCCCTCAATCCCGAGGGCGTCGTCTGGGGCCACGAGGCGTTCGGCCTCGCCTTCCACGACAACTGGTGGCAGACCGAGACCGGCGGGATCATGATCGCGAACGTCGCCGCCATGGACATCCGCCCGGGCTCGATGGGGAAGCCGCTGCCCGGGGTCGAGGCCGGGATCGTGCACCGGACCGGGGACGGGGGCGTCGAGGAGGTCACCGAGCACGGCGTCGAGGGCGAGCTCGCGCTGCGACCGGGCTGGCCGTCGATGTTCCGCGCCTACCTCGGCGCCCCCGAGCGATACGCGAAGTGCTTCGCCGGAGGCTGGTACCTGACCGGCGACCTCGCCCGCCGAGACGGGGACGGCTACTTCTGGTTCATCGGACGCGCCGACGACGTCATCAAGTCCGCCGGCCACCTGATCGGCCCGTTCGAGGTCGAGAGCGCGCTCCTCGAGCACGAGGGCGTCGCGGAGGCGGGGGTGATCGGAAAGCCCGATCCCGTCGCGGGCGAGCTCGTGAAGGCGTTCGTGACGCTCAAGGAGGGCTACGAGCCCACGCCCGAGCTGAGCCGCGAGCTCCTCGGCTTCGCACGCGTCCGCCTGGGTGCCGCGGTCGCACCGAAGGAGATCGAGTTCGTGTCGGAGGTGCCGCGCACGCGGAGCGGCAAGATCATGCGCCGGCTGCTGAAGGCACGCGAGCTCGGCCTGCCCGAGGGCGACCTCTCGACGCTCGAGGTGCCGGCGTGAGCCGGCGCGTGGATGGGGCTTGGGGAAACCGGGAGGTTTCCCCACCGTTTCCTCGGCGCAACGCGCCGAGGCGTACCGGGGAAGAAGGGGCTCGCGGGGGAACATGGTTCCCCCGCGCGAGCGAGCCGAAGGCGAGCGAGGTGCCGGCGTGAGGGTCGCGGCCGAGGCAGGCCCGCCCGCCGTGGAGCGAGCGCATCTCCTCGAGCTCCTGCGGCAGATGCTGCTCATCCGGCGCTTCGAGGAGAAGTCCGCAGAGCTCTACAGCGCCGGCCGGATCCGCGGCTTCCTGCACCTCTACATCGGCGAGGAGGCCGTCGCCGTCGGCGCGATGCAGCACCTGCGTCCGGAGGACAACATCGTGGCAACCTACCGCGACCACGGCCATGCGCTGGCCCGCGGCCTTGACCCGGGCTACCTGATGGCGGAGATGTTCGGGAAGGCCAGCGGCTGCAGCCGCGGACGCGGCGGCTCCATGCACTTCTTCGACGCATCACGGCGCTTCTACGGCGGCTATGCGATCGTCGCGGGCGGCCTGCCCGTCGCCGTCGGTCTCGCGCTCGCCGACAAGCAGCGGAGCCTCGAGCGCGTCACGGCCTGCTTCTTCGGCGAGGGCGCAGTCGCCGAGGGCGAGTTCCACGAGTCGCTGAACCTCGCCGGGCTCTGGCGCCTGCCCGTGCTCTTCCTGTGCGAGAACAACCTCTACGCGATGGGCACGGCGCTCGACCGATCCGAGGCCGTCACGGACCTGCGCCTCAAGGCTCAGTCCTACGACGTCCCCGCCGAGGCCGTGGACGGCATGGACGTCCTGGCCGTCGAGGAGGCAGTCCGGTCGGCGTCGGCGGTCGTCCGCGGCGGCGCTCCCTACTTCCTCGAGCTCAAGACGTACCGGTTTCGCGCCCATTCCATGGCGGACCCCGAGCTCTACCGCTCGAAAGAGGAGGTCGAGCGCTGGAGGGGTCTCGACCCGCTTGAGCTCTTCGCCGGCCGCCTCGCCGCCCAGGGGGCGCTCGCCGAGGGCGATCGCGCCGAACTCGAGACCGCCGTCGCAGCCGTCGTCGACGCCGCGGTGGCCGCGGCCGAGGCCGGCCCTTGGGAGCCGGTCGAGGACCTCCTGCGAGACGTCACCACCCCACGCTGACCATGGCAGCGATGACCTATCGCCAAGCGGTGCGCGAGGCGCTGCGCGAGGCGCTCGAGGCCGACGAGCGCGTGTTCGTGATGGGCGAGGACGTCGGCCGCTACGGCGGCGCCTTCGCCGTCACGCACGGTCTCCTCGACCGGTGGGGACCCGAGCGCATCATCGACACTCCCCTCTCGGAGTCGACCTTCGTCGGCGCCGGCATCGGGGCCGCCCTGGGCGGCATGCGCCCCATCGTCGAGATCATGACCGTGAACTTCAGCCTGCTCGCGCTCGACCAGATCGTAAACAACGCGGCTGCGATCCGCTACATGTCCGGAGGTCAGCTCAGCGTCCCGCTCGTGGTCCGCATGGCCACCGGGGGCGGGCGCCAGCTCGCGGCGCAGCATTCGCACTCGCTCGAGGTGTGGTACGCGCACATTCCCGGGATCAGGGTGCTGGCACCCGCAACGGTGGCGGACGCCCGCTGGATGCTCCCCGCCGCGCTCCGCGAGCAGGATCCCGTCTTCCTCTTCGAGCACGCAACCCTCTACTCCATCGAGGGAGAGGTCGACGGGGACGCGGGCCCGGCCGACCTGGATCGCGCCGCCGTCCTGCGCGAGGGCGCCGACGTGACCCTCGCTGCCTGGGGCGCGTCGGTCTGGCGTGCGCTGGAGGCGGCGGAGCAGCTCGAGGGCGCCGGGATCTCGGCCGAGGTGGTCGATCTGCGCACGTTGCGCCCGCTCGACTCGAACACCGTCCTCAGCTCGGTGGCGAAGACCCACCGCGTCGTTCTCGTCGACGAATCCTGGCGGACGTGCGGGCTGGCCGCCGAGCTCTCGGCCCGAGTCATGGAGGAGGGGTTCGATCTCCTCGACTGGCCGGTGCAGCGCGTCTGCAGCGCCGAGGTGCCGATGCCCTACGCCAAGCACCTCGAGGACGCGGCGCTGCCCCGCGCGGACGCGGTCGTCGCCGCGGTGCGCGCCATGCTCTCGTGAGATGGCCGAGTTCACGATGCCAAGCCTCGGCGCGGACATGAGCGCCGGCACGCTGCAAGCCTGGCTGAAGCAGCCCGGCGACGAGGTGAAGCGCGGCGACATCATCGCCGTCGTCGAGACGGACAAGGCCGACATCGAGGTCGAGGTGTTCGCGGGCGGCGTGATCGAGCGACTGCTCGTCGAGCCGGGGACGAAGGTGCCGGTCGGGACGCCGCTCGCCGTCATCCACGGCGAGGGTGAGCCGGAGGCTCCGGCGCCGGTGCCCGCGCCGGTGGTGGCGGCGGCTCCTGCGCATCCCCCTCCTCCCGCGCCGGCCGAAGCCCCTGCGCCGGCACCCTCTCCCCGTCCTGCGACGCCGCCGGGCCGTCTTCTCGTCTCGCCGTCGGCGCGGGAGCTCGCCAAGGAGCTCGGCGTCGACCTCTCGACGGTCGCCGGCACCGGCCCGGGCGGGCGCATCCAGCGCAAGGACGTCGAAGCGGCGGCATCCGCTCCAGCTCGGCCAGAGGCCGTGGCGCCGGAGGAGCCTGCCCCGGAAGAGGGGCGGAAGGCGCGGATGCGTGCCGCGATTGCCGCGGCCATGTCTCACTCGAACCGCGACATCCCGCACCTGTACGTGACGCAGACCGTCGAGATGAGCGGGGCGCTCGCATGGCTTGCGCAGACCAACGCGAAGCGCTCCGTCAAGGAGCGGCTCCTCTACGGCGTCCTGCTGATCCGGGCCGTCGCGCTCGCGCTGCGCGAGGTGCCCGAGCTGAACGGCTTCTGGCGCGACGGGCGCCACGAGCAGAGCGAGGCCGTGCACGTGGGCATGGCGATCTCGCTCCGCGGAGGCGGACTCGTCGCCCCGGCGCTCCACGACGCCGACCGGAAGGGCCTCGACGAGCTCATGGGTGCATTCCGCGACCTCGTCCAGCGCGCGCGGGCGGGCACCCTGCGCAGCTCGGAGCTCGCCGACCCCACGATCACGATCACCAGCCTGGGCGAGCAGGGGGCCGAGGGCGTGCTCGGGCTCATCTTCCCGCCCCAGGTCGCCATCGTGGGCTTCGGCCGGGTGGTCGAGCGCCCGTGGGCGGAGGACGGAGGGCTCTTCGTCCGCCCCCTCGTGCACGCGAGCCTCGCCGCCGACCACCGCGTCGTGGACGGCCACCGGGCAGGGCTCTTCCTGGCCGCGGTCGATCGCCTGCTGCAGACGCCGACCACGCTCGCGGAGAGCCGGTCGTGAGGATCTGGTTCTTCAATCGCGTCCTGAATCCGCTCGTCCTGGCCGTTCTCCGCTCGCGGGGCCACCGCCTCCTCAGCGGATCCCTCGCCGTCCTGACGTACACCGGTCGGAGAAGCGGGCGCCGTCGGGAGCTGCCGGTCATGTACGCGGAGCGGGACGGCGAGCTCGTCGTCTTCGCCGCCAGCCCGCGCGAGAAGCGTTGGTGGCGCAACTTCCGCGGCGGAGAGGCCCCGGTCACCGTCTTCCTGCGCGGCCGCCAAATCGAGGGACGCGCCGAGACGATCACGGACGACCCCGCGGCGCTCGAGGCCGCCCGGGCGACATACGGCGCGAAGTTCCCGCGATCGGCGGCTGCCGTGCGGGAAGGCGAGAAGGCCGTCCTCGTACGCATTACCCTTCCGGAAGGAGGGAACGAGCGC
>CAZCIJ010000129.1:0-8787 GCA_964498265.1 uncultured Gaiellales bacterium
GCAGCGCAGGGCGAAGACCTCGCCGCGGCGCAGGCCGGCGGTGGCGGCGAGGATGATCGGCCGCCGCGCTGCCGGGGTGGCGGGCGAGCAGGGCCTGCACCTGCTCGCCCGTGGGCGGGACGATTCGCTTCCCGCCCTGCCGGGCCGCTCGATGCCGGCGGCGACGTTACTCGTGATCAGTCCAGGCTCGGGAACGGTCATCGCGCTTCACGAGGTCGCGTTGGAAGTGCGAGCCGCATGGGCCGAGCCTTCCTCGTGCTGGTGCGCATCTCGACGCCACCCGGACCGCGGGCGCCGGCAGCCGTGGCCGAGTACCCTTGTCGCGACCGGGTACACGGAGGCCGTCGTCGCGCACGAGCAATCCGAAGCGCCGCCTCCATCCGAACCTTTCTACACGGAGGCGATCCCAGAGATCCCGAGGGGAGGAGGCATCGTGCGCAAGCTCGTCGTGACCCTAGTCATGCTCCTCGCAGTCGCCGGGGCGGCAAGCCCCGCCGCCGACGCGAAGTCCGTTCGGCTCACGGCCACCTTGAGCGGCGAGGAAGAGGTCCCGACCGGAGCCCCGAACGGGAAGGGACGCGCGATCGTCACGCTGAACGACTCGACTCGGAGAGTGTGCTGGCGCTTCCGCCGCCTGTCCGGGCTCGGCGGTACGCCGCTCATGGCGCACATCCACCGAGGGAGGCGAGGACGGGCCGGAGACGTCGTCGTCCCGCTCGGCGAGCGCTTCCGGCGCCGAGGGTGCGCCTCGGCGGAGCGGGCGCTGATCCGGGCCATCATGGCCAGGCCGGGGCGCTACTACGTCAACGTTCACAACCAGCGCTACCCGGCCGGCGCCGTGCGCGGCCAGCTGCGCGCGGCGGCGCCGAGGATCAGGCTTCGCGCTACGGTGGGCGGCGGAGCCGACGGGAACGCCTTCGAGATCACGCTCGAGCGCAACGGCAGGAGAGTCCAGAGGCTCGCGCCCGGTACCTACCGGGTGGTCGTCCGCGACCTTGCCACGATCCACAACTTCCACCTGAGCGGGCCCGGCGTGAACCGGGCCACCTCGGTCGGCGCCACGGGCACCGTGACGTGGACGCTCCGGCTCCGCCGAGGGACGTACCGCTACGTCTGCGACCCGCACGCGTCCACCATGCGGGGCAGCTTCGACGTGCGCTAGAGCACACTGAGGGTCGCGGCGCGTCGGGCTACAGAGGCCCCGGCGCGCTGGAGCGAGCCTCGGCGCCTGCTTCTCGTCCACCTGCCAGGTGAGGCTCGCGCGCACCGCGCGCACCGAGACGACGCCCAGGAGCCGTGCGACCTCGCGCTCCAGGCTCTCGGCGTTCCATTCGGCGTCGACGTCCCGTTCGAGGGAGACCTCGCCGTTGCGTACCGTGAAACGCACCTGGCCCGACATCAGCCTGTACTCTCGCTCCAAGATGCACTCGATCTCCCCGGCGATGGCCTCGTCGTCGCGGGGCGAACGCGCGCACGAGATCGCGGCGCGTCAGGATTCCGGCAAACTTTCCGACCTCACCCCCGACGAGGTCCAGGATGATCAAGCGGTCGACACCCTGCTCGACCACGGTCGCCGCGGCCTCGGCGACGGGGGTCGACGGGTGGGTCACGATCCGAGGAGAGCCCATCGCCTGACCTGCTGTCTGGGCGTCGAGCTGGGCCGACGCCCACCCCCGTCTCGGGAGGCGAGACCGCGCCTTCAGTCGCCGGCTTCGGAGCGCTCGTTCTCCGCCGGCTCGAGCGGGGGCCAGTGAGCCTTCGGCTGGTGTGCGAGCCACGACCGTCGCGTCCGCTCGTGGTCCTCCACGTCGTGCTCTGCCTCCTCGAGCTCCGCCGCATGCTCCTCGATCTCGCGTGCGCGCTCGACGAGGTCGTCGCCGTCGGGCGCTCGTTCGTCCCTCGGCTCTTCGCTCTTCACCACGAACGGCCCTCGGTCGGCATGCTCGCACGAGCATACCGTCGAGCGCGGGCCGACGGCTCTGAGGCTGGAGCTCCGGCGGGGTAGCCTGGGGCGATGCTCGGCGGATGGCGGCTCTGGACCCTCGTGACCGTCTGTCTCGGGCAGTTCATGATCCTGCTCGACACGACCATCGTGAGCGTCGCCCTGCCGTCGGTCCAGCGGAGCCTCCGCGTCGGGCCGGCAAGCCTGGAATGGGTGATCAACGCCTACGTGCTGGCGCTGGCGGCCTTGATCCTCGCCGGAGGCACGCTCGGGGACCGCTACGGGCGCAAGCGGCTGTTCCTCATCGGGTTCGCGTTGTTCACGGGCTTCTCGGCGGCATGCGCGCTGTCGGGCACCGCCTCGGAGCTGATCGGATTTCGCGCGCTGCAGGGCGTGGGAGCGGCTCTGCTTGCCCCGCTTGCCCTCTCGATCCTCGTGGATGCGTTCCCGCCGGAGCGGAGGGCGTGGGCGATCGGGGTGTGGGCGGGCGTCTCGGGACTCGGCTTCGGCGCCGGGCCGATCGTCGGCGGACTGCTGCTGAAGTGGTTCTCGTGGTCGGCGGTCTTCTGGGTCAACGTTCCCGTCGGACTGCTCGCGATCGCCGTCGGATCTTGGGCGCTGCGGGAGTCGAAGAACCCGCGAGCGCGCCGGCTCGACGCCGTCGGCGCCGTGCTCGTCTCGTCGGCGCTGTTCTGCCTCACGTTCGCGCTGATCGAGACCGAGACCCATCCGTGGATGTCGGCGTTCACCCTCTCGATTCTCGGTGCGGCGCTCGCGCTCGCGGTTGCGTTCGTCGTCTGGGAGTCGCGGTACTCCGAGCCGATGCTGCCGCCGCTTCTGTTTCGCCAGCGGACCTTCAGCGTCGCCAACGTGACCGCGGCGCTCCTCTACGGCGGCTTCCTGCCCACGCTCTTCTTCGTCACCCTCTACCTCCAGAACGTGAAGGGGCTCTCGCCCCTCCAGGCCGGGCTGTGCTGGATCCTCGCAAACGCTCCGTTCCTCACCGCGTCCTTCTTCGCAGGCCGGATCGACGCCCGATTCGGCCCGCGCAACGTCGTCGCGGTCGGAGCGCTCGTCGCGGGCGCAGGGAGCCTTGGGTTCGCCACGCTGGACAGCGAGTCGTCCCTTCTCGCCGCCGTTCCCTGGTTCGTCCTCGACGGGATCGGTTTCGGGCTCGCCGTCCCGGCGCTCTCGGCGGTCGCGATGGGCGCCGTCGACCCGCGGCAGGCGGGTGTCGCCTCTGGCGTCTTCAACTCGAGCAGGCAGGTCGGGGGAGCGGTGGGCCTCGCCGCGCTGGGCTCGATCAGCGCCACCGTCGTCGCCGGCAGGTGGAGCGCGGCGCTGCTCGATCTCCCCGAGTCGAGCCGCGCCGGCGGCCTCGCGCTCACGCACCAGGTCGCCGGCGGCCAAGGCGCCCTCGTCGGTCAGCGCCTGGGTCAGGCAGCCGTCCGCTCGGCGAACGACGCGTTCATGGCCGGCCTGCGCGCCGCCATGCTCACCGCAGGCGCGCTGATGCTTGTCGGATCGCTGCTCACGCTCATCGCAGGACGCCGCCCACGACCGGCCGACCAGACCGCTGTAGAAGAAGCCGTCTGGGAGACTCCCCCGCCCTGAGGCACAGCCGCGCTCGACGGACGCAGTCCCGAGCGGCCCAGACGGCGAGGGGCGGGATCAGTCGGACTGGTAGGCGAAGTCGCTTGCGTACGCGCAGTTCCCGCTGAACTCGAAGTGCAGAGGATCGTCGTCGACGTGGAGCGTCTCGGCGTAGAGCTCCTCGCCAAGGCGATCATGGCCGGGGATCACGCACGTCACGGTCTCGCTCGTCTCCACGGGCCGCGAGACACGAACCGTCACGACCTCGCCTATCCGGAACCACTGCCGCCGAGGGGTGTGGTCGATCTCGATGCGGCTTGGACGGACGGCCACGAGCTCGCTCGGCTTGCGAACCCAGGGGAGGGTGAGGATCCTCTCGCCTCCGAGACGCCCGACGAAGATCTCGGCAAGCGCGCGCTGCTGCTCCTCGCTGCCGCGCTCGTCGACGTACAGGACGAAGCGCCAGGGCGAGCCCGGCTCGTCGTCGTGGTACTCGCCGGTGAGAGCGACGGCCAGCCCTGAAAGGCCCATATCGCCAGCATGGCCCTCGCGGATGAGCCAGGAGAGGGCGAACAGGCAGATCCCGTGCGTCGAGCGTTCGCCAGCGCGCCCACCGATGCTCCGGCACGGGCAGATCGCGTCGCAATTGCACGACTCGAAGTACGTGCCCTCGACGAGCCAGGGAAGGAGTGCGCCGTCCAGACCGGCAGCCTAGCCGGGCGCCCCGCTGGGCAGGGGCATGCTCGAGAGCGAAGGCTGTCTCGCGCCGCGGTCGCCTCCACTGCCGGACGAGCGGCACGCCTCATCCTCCAGTCGTCGCCCGCCCTCCTTCGGCGTGAATCGGCCAGATCGCCCTGTTCGCCGATACCGTTCCTCAGGTGGAGAGCGCTGGCGTGACGGTCGGCGTCGTCAGCCCGGGTGCGATGGGCAGCGCGCTCGCGCACGTGCTACGGGAGAGCGGCGTGCGCGTCGTCGCGACGGCCGCCGGACGAAGCCCGCGCACGGTCGCGTTCGCGCAGGGATGCGGGCTGGAGCTCCTCGAGAGCCTCGAGGCCGTCGTGGCGGCGGCAGACACCGTCCTCTCGGTCGTACCTCCCGGGAAGGCCCAGGAAGTTGCCGCAGAGCTTGCAGGAGCGTGCCGCCGCACGGGAGTCCGGCCGCTCGTGGCCGAGCTGAACGCCGTCTCGCCGGACACCGCGGAGCGGATCGCCTCGCGCCTGGCGACGGCCGGCGTCGACGTCGTCGACGGGGCGATCTCGGGCCCGCCGCCACGCCCGGAGCGCCCAGGCGGCACGCGGATCTACCTCTCCGGGCCGCGCGCCGAGGAGGTCGCTGGCTTCCGGCATCCGTCGCTCCAGCTTCGCGTGCTCGGCGACCGCATCGGAACGGCCTCAGGGCTGAAGATGTGCACCGCCTCGATCTACAAGGGCATCGCTGCGCTCGCGACTCACGCCCTGCTCACGGCTCGAGAGCACGCCGTCGTAGACCACGTGCTCGACGACGTTCGACAGCAGTACCCCGAGCTGGCGTCCGGTCTGCCGAGCACGGTCGCGCTCGCCGCGACGAAGGCGGGCAGGTACGTCGACGAGATGCGCGAGATCGCGGCCACGCAGGCCGCCGCTGGGCTGACCCCAGCGCTCTTCGAGGGCATCGCCCGCGTCTTCGCCGCGGTCGCAACCAGCGCACTCGCGGCCGAGCCGCCTGAGCAGGTCGACGTCGACCGCCAGCTCGAGGACATCCTCTCGTCTCTCGTCTGTCGAGCGGCCGCGCCGGGGGTCTGACTCTCCGGGCCGCCCGGCTCGGCGCATCCGATATCGTGAGCTGGCCGTACGGGGCTCTCACCCTGAGCCCGCTGGACTCCGACCTCGACGCGAGGAGGTGGCTGATGCACCAGGTCAGCTTCCGGGGGACGCCGCTCCATCTGACCGGCACGCCGCCCCGCCCCGGGGAGCAAGCTCGCGACTTCACCGTGTGCCGTTTCTCCCCCGACGAGGGCGTGGTCGAGGTCACGCTCGCCGACTTCCCGAAAAAGCCGAGGCTGCTCAGCGTGGTGCCCTCGCTGGACACGCCCACCTGCTCGGCGCAGACGAAATCGTTCAACGAGCGCCTTGCTGTCTTTGGGGACCGCATCGCCGCGTACACCATCAGCTGCGACCTGCCCTTTGCCCAGTTCCGATTCTGCGGCGTGGAAGGGACCGACGAGATCGTGGCGCTCTCCGACTACAAGACGCGCTCGTTCGGCACGACCTGGGGCGTGCTTGTCGACGAGACGCAGCTGCTCGCGCGCAGCGTCTTCGTGCTCGATCCGGACGGCGTGGTCAGGTACGCCGAGATCGTGGAGGACATAGGCAAGGAGCCGGACTACGAGCGCGCGCTCGAGGCGCTCGACTCGCTGCTGGAGAGCTCGCCGGATCGCCCTCTATGAGTACGGAGGGAGGTTCCGAGGACAAGGACAGGTAGGCTGGAAGGCGAGAGGCCGAGCGGCCGATTCCTCCTCCTCTGCCCCTCGGACCTCTCGCAGCCGATCGAGGCCCTCGGCCGCTTCCTCCCCGCCAGGAGCGAACCCGCCGGGGCCTCGATCCCTTTAGACGCACGCCCGCGAGAGTTGGTTAGGGGAGCTGGTAGAGGGCCGAGGCGGTGCCGCGAAAGACCGCCTCACGCGCACTCGTCGAGGACTCGTATCGTCAACATCGCGGGCGATGGAGCGTTCGGATTCACCCTGCAAGAGCCAGACACGGCGCGCCGCTACGGCCTCGAGGCCGTCCACGTGCTCCACGACAACCGGTCCTTCGGGATCGTGCGCGCAAGCCAGAAGGCCCCATGGCTTCGAGCTCGGAACCGCTCGAGGGGTCTGACTCGCCGACTTCCTGCCGCTTATGGTGTGCGCGTCGGCGGACAACGCGTGGGTCGGCAACACGTACGTCGACGCCGTGGACACCTGCTACCCGGTGAACGGCACCGCGTCGTTCCACGACGGCGCGCCCGTGCCACCAACGCCTCGCTCAACGACGCCTCGCTGACGCGCGCAGGGGCGTCGCTCGTCGGGGAGCAGGTCAGCCCGTGGCTCCAGAACCCGGAGGTCGCTGGATGGAAACGGACTGCAGGGCCGAGCACGTCGGAGGCCGCTGCGCCCCCGACTGGACGAGCATAAGCGCCGATCGTGGCCAGCTCCGCTGCAGCCGCCGAGCGTTCCGTCGCCGAAGGGCAGGGCTCCGCAACCGACCGATAAGCTGATCGCACGCGAGCCCCGGGCGGGGAGCGCGTCGCAGTCGATCCGACCGCGTCGAAAGGAACGAGCCAGCCCGTGAACGACAGCCCTCCATCCTCCGCAACCCCTCTCCTGACGGACCTCGACGGACTTGCTCAGCAGGTTGGCGTCAGGCTCGGACCGAGCGGCTGGAAGACGGTCACGCAGGACATGGTGGATGCGTTCGCCGACCTGACCGGCGACCATCAGTGGATCCACGTCGACGTGGAGCGGGCGGCCAGCGGCCCGTTCGGAGGAACGATCGCGCACGGGTACCTGACGCTCTCCCTGCTCCCGCCGCTGCTCGCCGAGCTGCTCCAGGTCGAGGGCGTCGGGATGGGGATCAACTACGGGCTCGACCGGCTCCGCTTCCCGGCGCCGGTTCCCGTCGGCTCCCGCGTCCGGGCCCAGGGCGAGCTCAACGAGGTCACGGACGTTCCGGGCGGGGTTCAGGCCAAGGTCGGCCTCACGATCGAGGTCGAGGGCAGCGAGAAGCCGGCGTGTGCCGCAGACCTCGTCCTCCGCTTCTACCGGTAAGGGCGAGGGAAAGGGACACGAGGGAAGGGACACGATGGATCTCTCGGGAAAGGTCGCTGTCGTCACGGGAAGCGGGCGAGGCCTCGGGCGAGCCTACGCGCTGGCTCTCGCCCGGTCGGGCTGCTCGGTCGTCGTCAACGACTTGGATCCAGACCCGGCGGAGGAGACGGTGGAGCTCGTCCGGGATCAGGGCGGGACGGCGGTCGCGGAGGTGCTCGGCGTCGGCGACGCCGAGGCAGCCGACCGGCTCGTGGCGCGCGCGGTCGACGAGTTCGGTCGCATCGACGTGATGTGCACGAACGCCGGCGTGCTCAGGGACCGGGTGCTCTGGAAGATGTCCGACGACGACTTCGACCTGGTCGTGCACACCCACCTCCGCGGGACGTTCACCTGCGCGCGGGCGGCAGTCCAGCGCCTCCGCGAGCAGGGCGAGGGAGGACGGCTCATCCTCGTCGGCTCGCCCGCGGGCCAGCGCGGCAACTTCGGCCAGACGAACTACTCCGCCGTGAAGGCGGGAATCGCCGCGTTCGCGCGCACCTGGGCGATGGAGTGCGCCCGGGACCGGATCATGGTCAACGCGATCATCCCGACCGCCTTCACGCGGATGGTGGCCACCATCCCGGCGCTCGAGTCGCTCGCGAAGGCCGTCGAGGCGGGGGAGCCGATCCCGCGCCGCGTGCGACAGGTCTTCGGCCTGGGGACGCCCGACGACGTCGCCGGCCTCGTCGTCTTCCTCGCCTCGGACCGGTCCGCCGACATCACGGGTCAGTGCATCGGCATCGGGGGGGACAAGCTGGCGATGTGGTCGCATCCGGGCGAGGTGTCGGTCGCCTTCGCCGACGGCGGGTGGTCGGCCGACGCGATCGCGAACGTGTGGGAGGCGACGATCGGCCAGGCGCAGCAGAGCTACGGCATGCCCCTCCCCGAGACCGAGTGAGCCCGAGCGCGATGGGGGCGCTCAACCTCGACGATCTCCGCGCCATCGACGTGCACACGCACGTGCTCACCTCGGTCGAGGGGACGACGCACGCCGACGACTCGGCGGCGGCCGCCACCGAGAACGTCTTCGGGCAGCACGAGCGGCCGACGCTCCCGGCGCTGGCCGAGTACTACCGAGAGCGGCAGATGGCCTGCGTCGCCTTCACCGTCGACCTAGCGACCGCGCCGGGCGGCGCCCCGCCGGTGAGCAACGAGGAGATCGCGACGCTCGCCCGCGAGCACGAGGACGTCGTCATCCCGTTCGCGAGCGTCGACCCCGCCCGCGGCGCCGAGGGAGCGCGCATGGCCCGTCGGCTCGTCGAGGAGTACGGCGTGCGCGGGTTCAAGTTCCATCCGAGCCTGCAGGCCTTCTACCCGAACGACCGAGCTGCCTACCCGCTCTACGAGGTCATTGCGGAGCACCGGCTGCCGGCGCTCTTCCACACGGGCCACACGGCCGTCGGAGCCGGTCAGCCCGGCGGCGGCGGCA
>CAZCIJ010000130.1:0-8783 GCA_964498265.1 uncultured Gaiellales bacterium
CGTTGTCCGCCCGCATCACGAGGATCAGGTACTTGATCGTGATCACGATCACGATCCCGGCCAGCCAGAAGCGGTTGACCGGGATCGTCACGTCGAACACCTGCACGGTGTCGGTCGGGAACACGTTCGGCACCGGCTTCGCCGACGTCCCGAACCCGAGCAGCATCGCCGCCTGCAACGTCAGCAGGATCCCCAGCGAGGCGACCAGCTTCGCCAGCGGCGACGCCGTCCGCAACGGCCGGAACACCAGCACCTCCATCAGCACCCCGACCAGGATGGACACCAGCACGGTGACCACCAGCGCCGGCGCCGTCCCCAGCGTGAACCCGTAGAAGCCGGACTTCAGCGACCAGAACGAATACCCGGCCACCATCGCGACCGCGCCGGTCGCGAGGTTGATGATGCCCGACCCGCGGTACGTGAGGACGACGCCGAGCGCGATCCCCGCGATCAGGGCGCCCGCGCCCAGGCCGAGCAGCGCGAAGAGGAGGACTTGCTCCATGCCCTACTCGGCCTGGATGTGCGCGGATCCGCTATGCAACCGGCTGCTTGTCGAACGCTCTACTGGTTGGGCGCCGTCCAGCCTTCGGGCGGCGGGACCCAGTCGCCGGCCTTGTTGAACATGCCCTCTCCGTCGTACTTGTAGAACTGGGTGTAGTCGTTGCAGACCCCGGGGGCGTCCGGATACTGGCCGCACTTGATCACGGGCGAGCCGAGAACGAGCGGGCCGTCGAACGTCTGCATCTGCTCGATGATCCCGTCGGTGGTGATGTTGTCGGGGCCGAGGGCGTTGAGCCACTTCGCGAGTGTGGTGATCTCGCCGAAGCCGACGTTCGTCCACGGGTCGCCGATGAAATCCTCCCGCCCCTGCTCGGTCAGGATCTCCTGGTAGGGCGGCACGGCCGGATCGGTCGGGTCGATCGTGAGCGAGGACGCAATGGCGTAGATCCACTGAGGGAAGTCCGGTAGACCCTCGAGCGTCGTCGGCGTCAGGCAGATCGGGCTGGCCAGCACCTTCTCATCGGGAATGTTCAGCTGCTGGATCGCCTGCTCGAACTTCACGCAGTCGTTCGGGTTGATGACCGGCATCACGATGTCCACGTTCTGGGCGTCGGCCGCCACGAGCGGCACCGTCAGGTCGGGCGCGTTCGCCGGATAGGACACCTTGTTGATCGGGATCCCGGCGACCTCGAACGCCGTCGTCTGCCCCGCCGCCGCGCTGTCGAGCCCGGCGCCCTCGGGGAAGACGAGCGCAGCGGACTCGACGCCCAGGGTGTCCCGCGCGAACGTCGCATACGGCGCCAGGATGTACTGCGCGTCGCCGTACAGGATCGCGGCCGTCGGCTGGGTCGTGTCGACGGGGTTCACCGACACGCCGACCACCACGGCCTTCTCGCCCGCGAGCGCCGCGTACAGCGACTCGCTCCCGATCGCGACGGCACCCGTCGCGATCGCGACGATGTCAGGGTCGTTCACGAACTCCTGGCCGCACTGCTGGCCCTCCTCCTCCGACTGCGCGATGAAGCACGTGACGAGCTCGACCGGATGGCCGCCGATGCCTCCTGCCTGCTCGTTGATGAACTGGACCGCGGCTTCCGCGCCGTCGTCGGCGGTCACGCCGATCTCGATCGGGCCACCCTCCTGGTTGATCCACCCGATCTTGATGGGCGGCAGGCTCTGATCGGCCGGCCCGGGCGTGCCGCCTACGTACGCGACATAGTCGGTTACCGACCCCTCTTCCTCCGCCGGCTCCTCCGTCGTCTCCTCCGCCGGAGCCTCTTCAGTCGTGGCCGGGGCCTCCGTCGTCGCGGGGGCCTCCTCGGTCGTCGCCGCCGGCGCCTCCTCGGTCGTCGCCGCCTCCTCCTCGCCCCCGCCGCACCCGGCCGCCAGCACTGCTGCGCAAGCGACGAGACTCATGAGCGCGAGAAAACGCAGACGAACGAGCCTCCTCCATCCATGCATGTCCTTCCCCTTTCCGCCGTAGCGTGCTTGGCCCTTACCCCCAGAGCCGTTCGGTCGCGAGGCGGGCGCCTTCGGCGAGCGCCTCGAGCTTTGCCCAGCCAAGCTGCGGATGGATCCTCGAGCCCATGCCGCAGTCGGTGCTCGCGATCACGTTCTCGCGACCCACGCGCTCGGCGAAGCGCACGATCCGCTCCGCGACGAGCTCTGGGTGCTCAACGAGATTCGTGGAATGCGTCACGACCCCTGGCGCGAGCTTCTTGCCCTCCGGCAGCTCGATGGTTTCCCAGAGATGGTACTCGTGTTCGTGCCGCACGTTGGCGGCCTCGATGGAGTAGATGCCCGCGTCGACCGTGAGCATGAGGTCGACGATCTCCGCAAGCGGAATGTCGCTTGCGTGCGGCCCGTGCCAGCTGCCCCAGCAGACGTGGTAGCGGATGCGCTCCTGCGGGAGACCGGCGAGCGCGTGGTTCAGCGCTTCGATCCTCGAGGAGCAGTGGCGCCGGTAGGTCTCGAGGTCCAGGCTCGGATCGTGATCCCACAACGCAGGCACCCAGGCGTCGTCGACCTGGAGCTGGAAGCCCGCGGCGATGATCGCCTCGTACTCCTCGCGCATCGCCTCGGCCAGCGCCCACAGCAGCTCCTCGGCGCTGGCGTAGTACTCGTTGCCCATGTCCACCTCGATGCTCGCCGGAGCGACCACCGGCATGAACGCGTCGGCGACCTCCACCTCCTCGAGAGCGGCCTTGAGGTTCGCGATGTCTCGCTCGACGGGGCCCGGCTGGTAGACGATCGGGCCGACACACACAGGCCGGGTCGCGATCGACTGCCAGAACGCGCGATCGCTGCCGTAGAAGAGCACGTCCGGCGTGTTCTGCGCGTAGGAGTAGAACTCGGCGAACTCGTCCCAGTCGCGGCCGCGGAGCGGCGGAGCGGCATGCTCCTTCCGCTCGATCCCCGACAGTCGCTCGGTGATGTACCACTGCCAGATCGACTTGCCGAACTCGCCGTCGTCGACGATGTCGATCCCCGCCTCTGCCTGCCTGCGCACGACCTCGGCCACTGCCGCCCGAAGCTGCTCGTCGCCGGCTTCGCCGAGCAGGGCCGCTTCCGCAGCAGGCGGGCGCTGAAGCGCACCCACATGGGTCGTCAGAATTCTGCCCGCAGCGACTGCCACGTCCTCTCCCAACCTCCCGAACGCCTCTCGAGAGCGCATGGCGCCTGTGCCGCATGCGCCTTGCGACGTAGGGTCAGCATGCTACTCCGGTTCGTCACTGGTCAATTTGTCGGACAGCGCCAACTCCGCCGGAGAGTTGACGTCGAAAGACACGATGCGCCGAACCGCGGCGGCGCCCGACGCGCGCTCGCCGGGCCGATCGTCGGTCTGACGGTCGTGCGCTCCAACCCGTGCGGCCATGGACGTGCGGTACTCCCTCGGCGAGCACCCGAATGCGGAGCGGAACATCCTGCTGAAATGAGCCGCGCCGATGAGCCCCCTGCGCGCCGCGATATCGGCGATCGCGACGCTACGGAGCATGGGATCGGCAAGGTCGCGACGGCAGCGGTCGAGACGCCGATCGCGGATCCACGCACAGACGCTGACGCCTTCAGCCTCGAACAGCCGATGGAGGTGCCGGGTCGAGATGAAGTGCGTCCGCGCGATCAGCTCCGGGCTGAGCGCCGGGTCTCCGAGGTTCTCGTCGATGAACCGCTTCACCTCGACGACGAGCCCCTCCTTCGACCCGCGCTCCACTGCGTGATCCGCACCGCCCGGCCCCACGTAGAGGCTCAGCACGAGGTCGAGCACGCTCTCCCCGAGATGGGACTGGCTCTGCGGAATCTCGCCGGCATCCAGACCGTCCATCAGGTGCCGGCAGTAGGTCCTGACCAGGCGCACGAGTCCGAAGTCGGCCGGAACGCGCAGGGCGGTCAGGCGGTCGATTCGCTCGGCGTGAGCGCCAAGCATGAAGCGCGGGATCCTGAACACGAGCGTCTCGAACGGCTTGTGCGCGCGGACGGTCACCGGCTGCGACGTCGTGTACGCAGCGACGTCACCGGTCCTCAGGACCGCGCAACGCTCGCCCTGGCTGATCCAGCTCTCCCCCTCGAGCACGACCTCGAACATCAGAGCCTCGGGGTCGAAGCTCCGGATCGTGCGAGCTGTCTGTCGCATCGTTGCCTCTGAGGCAACGATCCTGTAGCCCATGACGGCGCCGAGATCGTGACCCGTCATCCGTCCGGAGAACGGCACGCTCGGAGCAGCCCGCATGGAGACGGGGTGATACACGCGACCGGACGCGTCCGCCCAGTACTCGAGACGCTCCGTAGCAGGGACAACTGCCGTGTCGATCAAGAACGCCACAACATCCCGCTCCGACTACTCAGCGAGCCACTCCGCGACCGACACAGCATACGACACCGCGCGCGAACCTCCCAAGTGATGCACGTCACGCCGGTGACCGTCTGCTGTTGAGGCGCTCTCGACACGGATGCCTCTCACGCGATGGACGCTCCCCCGGAATGCCACGTAGGATTCGGTCGTCCTGTGCCCCGACTCGGGCGGCGGCGTGTTCGAGAAGGCGAACCGGGGATGGTTGATCAACATGGAGGATCGACAGGCGCGGACGAGGGCGCCGACCGTGACGCGGATCGCTACCACACGGGTCGCGCCAGCTGGTTCACGCAGGGGACCCTGAGGAGGGAGACCGGGCCGGCTCGCCCGCTCCGCACCGTGCGCGAGCCGGCGCGCGAGACGCCCGTCTACGCGGAAGCGGATGTCCTCGTCGTCGGAGGAGGACCCGCGGGGTGCGCCGCGGCTGTCGCTGCACGCCGACTCGGGGCCGAGGTGATCCTCGTCGAGCGCTACAACCACCTCGGCGGCCTGTCGACCGGCGGGCTCGTGATCTGGATCGACCGCATGACCGGCTGGGACGGACGCCAGGTGATCGCCGGGTTCGCGAACGACGTCCTGGAGCGGCTGCCCCCGGACGCGATCGCGGGAGCTCCTCGGGATCAGTGGGGCTCGGCGGACCCCGGCTTGGTGTCGCACTGGCGGGAGCGCCTCAGCGCGTTCCGCGACGTCGTGACGTGGTCGCCGATGGTCGACCCCGAGTGGCTCAAGCTCGTCTCGGCCGAGCTCCTGCAGGAGAGCGGCGTACGACTGCTCCTGCACAGCTGGGCGGCGGCTGCGATCGTAGACGAGCGCCGGCTGCACGCCGTCGTGTTCGAGAGCAAGGAGGGCAGGCAGGCCGTCGCCGCGAAGGTCGTCGTCGACGCCACGGGCGATCTCGACGTGTGCGCCTTCGCCGACCTGCCCTACGAGTCCGACTTCGAGGGCGAGGGCAGCAACGTCCAGCACTGCGTCAACACGGCGTGGACGTGGGCCGGCGTCGACTTCGAGCGCTGGCTCGCGTTCAAGCGCGCCACGCCCGACGCATACCGCGCGTTCATGGACGAGGCACGCGAGGCGCTCGGCTACGCCGAGACACCGCACGTCGGCTGGCGGGACGACGTCGTGCTCTTCCTCGGTCCCCGCCTGGCCGGCTACAGCGGTCTGAGCGTGGCCGACCTGACGAGCGTCGAGCTGGAGTCGCGCCGGCGCATGCTCGCGCACCTCGACTTCTTCCGACGCCACGCTCCGGGGTTCGAGCGCGCTTGGCTCCTGCTGTCTGCTCCCCAGATCGGCGTGCGGCACACGCGGCGCCTCGTCGGTCGGAGCACGATGACCGTCGAGGGCTGGAAGGCCGGCGTGCGCTACGACGACGAGATCGGCGTGTCGCCCCCGCCGTCGCAGAAGTTCGCCAACGTGTCCGTCCCGTACGGTGCTCTCGTCCCCGCCGGGATCGACAACGTCCTCGCCGCCGGGCGTCACATCGCGACCGATGCTCCCACGCAGGCGTTCATGCGAGAGATCCCGCAGTGCTGGCTGACAGGCCAGGCGGCGGGTGTCGCCGCAGCCCTTTCGGCCCGCACGGCTGTCGCTCCCGCAGAGATCGACGTGCGGGAGCTCCAGCAGGAGCTCCTGCAGCAGGGCGTCTACCTGCTGGAGACTCGGGTCGCGGTGTCCGGGAGCGCGCGGATGTGAGCCCGGCGGCTGCGGGCGTCGACGGGTTTGACACGGCCTGTGCCCGGAGAGTACGGTCGCCATGGACATGACGGTCCAGGAGTGGCTCGACGCGTACCGGAATGCGTGGGAGGAGCGCGACCCGGACGCCGCTGCCGCCCTGTTCACCGACGATTCGACCTACCGCGAGCAGCCCTACGACGAGCCGTTCGCCGGCCCACAGGGGGTGCGCGACTACTGGGCACGGGTCACCGCGACCCAGGCGGACGTCCACGTCGAGTACGGCGAGCCTGTGGTGCAGGGTGACCGTGCCGCGGTCGAGTGGTGGGTCACGATGGTGAACGGAGGCGCCGAGATCACCCTGGCCGGCGAGTTCATGCTGCGCTTCGACGGATCAGGCCTCTGCCGCGAGCTGCGCGAGTACTGGCACTTCACGGAGGGCACCCACAGGCCACCCGCCGGCTGGGGAGCCTAGCGGGCTGTCCGGAAACCCCCGCCACGTCCGGCGGCGGCGCGTGAGCATACCTGGCGGCCTCCTCACTCGCGCCAATATGGCCTGCATATTGACGCTCCCTGCGTCCTTCCCAGGCACGCTCACGCGCGAGTCCCGAACGCACCGGGGTTTCCGGACAGCCCCCTAGCCGGACCGCGCGCCGGCCGACCGCAGCTCGTCGAGGCGATCCTCGAGAACCGCCCTCAGCGTGCGCGGCCGGCGGCCCGTAAGCTCGGCGACCGCGCCCGAGCAGCTGCTCAGGCAGCCCTGGCGAATGGCTTGGCCGAACGACGCGACGAGCCTCGCGCCGTAGACGAGATGGTCGTCGGCGGAGCCGGGCCCGGCCAGCTGTGCCACGAGCTGCTCGTCGTCGACCCGTACCTCCTCGACCGGGCTGCCGCCGAGCTCCGCGTAGAGTGAGGCGAGGTCGGCTGCGCTCAGCGGCGCGGGCCCCGTGACGTCGTACGCCACGTCCTCGTGGCCCGTCGTGGCGAGCACGCCCGCTGCCGCGGCTGCGCAGTCCTCACGGGACACGTAGGCGACACGGCCGTCCTCGCGATTGTGCACGAGCGCTCCGGTTTGGAGGCAGTGAATCGCTTCGGCGACCTGGTACTCGGCGTACAGGCTGTTGCGCAGGAACGTCCAGGCCAGCCCGCTCTCCCGCAGCGCGTGCTCCGTGTCCGCGTGGCTCTCGGCCACGACAGCCGGATTCCTCGCGCCCGGGCACACGACGGACGTGTAGACGACGTGCGCCACTCCGGCCGCCGCGGCCGTCCCGATAGCCGCTCGATGCTGGCCTTTCCGGCGATCGAGGTCGGTTGCGCTCACGAGGAGCATGCGCTCGCCGCCGGCGAACGCGCGCGCGAGACCGTGAGGGTCGTCGAAGTCCCCCTCGCGGACGTCCGCTCCTCGTTGAGCCAGGTCGTCGAGCGCCGCCGGTGATCGGGTGACGAGAATCAGCCTCGGCGGCGCGGCCGTCGCCAGAACGTGCTCGGCGGCTCGACGGGCCAGCTGACCCGATGCCCCCGTGATGATCAGGGCGTCCACGAGCTTCCGACCGCCACCGCGTCCCGTCCTACGCGGGGACGCCTTCGCGGGCGCTCGCGCCCAGTCGCGGCAGCAGGAGGCGCGCCGCCCGCTCCTGCTCGTCGTCGCTCTCGAAGGGAACGAGGAGGTAGTCGATGCCCGCCGCCTCGAGCTCGTCGATGCGCTCGAGGCAGTCCTCCGGGGTTCCGATCAGCTCTCGCGAGATGAACTCCTCGAACGTCGCGGGAGCGTGAAGGGTGGCGGTGTTGCGGACGATCTCGTACGCCTGCTCGGCTTCGGGCATCACGGCGTCCCGTGTCTCCCCGACGAGCATCCGGGTGATGCGCACGACGCTCATCGGGCGTTCGGGCCAGTCCGGGGAGGCGCGAACCTCGCGCACGCTCTCGGGCTCCCGCCGGTGCAGCGGGACCCAGCCGTCGGCGAGCTCTTTCACGAGCCCCACCGTTGCCTCGGAATCCCCGCCGATCCAGATCGGCGGGTGCGGCTTCTGGTACGGAGCCGGGTTGAAGGCAAGCTCGCGCGTGCGCACGTGGCGCCCTTCGAACGTCACCCGCTCCGGAGCCGGGCTCGTCCACAGCCGCTTCAGCAGCTGGACGACCTCGCGCTCGTGCTCGATGCGCTCGTCGTGGTCGTCGAGGAACGGGATGGCGTACGCCTCGTACTCGGGCTTCAGCCATCCCGCGCCCAGCGTGCAGATCACTCGGCCGCGGGTGAGCTGGTCGAGCGTCGCGAGCATCTTCGCCAGCAGGGCAGGGTTGCGGAAGCTCGGGTTGAGCATCCCCCAGCCCAGCCGGATGCGCGTTGTCGTCGCCCCGATCGCCGCCATCGTCGTGAACGACTCGACCGGCCCCTCGGCCACGAATGGCTCGCCCCGATAGTCGATCAGGTGATCGCCCAACCAGACCGAATCGAATCCCTGGCGATCCGCCGCCCGCGCCTGCGCGAGGATCGCCTCCGCCGGCGTTGCCGCAGGGGGGTTGATGTAGAGCCCGACTCGTACCACCGCCACCTCCTCTGACCGATCGACGCCATTCGTCGCTGCGACGGGTGAGCATCGCTCAACGCCGGAGACCATACGGGAGAGGCGAGGAGCGTGTGAGCAGGGGAAGAGGACAGCCGGAGCGCTCGGCTAGGAGGATCCCGAGCGCGAGACCGCGAGCCGCGCTCGGGAGGCGGCGGCCATGTCGGCCAGGCCGATCTGGGCGAGCAGCGCGTCGTAGC
>CAZCIJ010000131.1:0-8781 GCA_964498265.1 uncultured Gaiellales bacterium
CCGGGTCCAAGGCCGGTCGGGGCCGTAAGGCACCCGGGTACAATCGGCCCTTCGTGAAGGTTCTCGCCCTCGACTACGGCCGCGCGCGGACCGGCGTGGCTGTGTCGGATCCGACGGGAACGCTGGCGCGGCCGCTCGAGGTCGTCGAGCGCGCGGGCACGCCCGCCGGGCTCCGGCGCATCGCGGAGCTCGTGCGGCGCGAGGGAGCGGAGCGAGTCGTCGTCGGGCTGCCGCTCACCCTGCGCGGGGAGCGCGGCCGCCAGGCGGCCGAGACGGAGTCGTTCGTCGGCGCCCTGCGCGCCAGCGTCGAGGTTCCCGTCGAGACGTTCGACGAGCGCTTCACGACGCGGCTTGCGCGCACCCAGCCTGGACGGGCGCCCGAGGACTCCTCGGCCGCCGCCCACCTGCTCACCGGGTACCTGGAATGGACGACGGGCCGCCGCTGACGCCTCCCGAGCGCGAGCCGCGAGCGGCGCCGAAGGGCGGCTCCCGCCGGCGCGGCCGCAGCCACGCGATCCCGATCGCCGTCGGCGTCGCGCTCGGCGCCGTCGGGATCGCCGTGGCAGTCGTGTTCCTGCGCAGCGGCGGGGGAGAGGCCGCCCCCCCGCCGGCGGCGACCTCGACGCGTGAACGTGTGCTCAAGGTCATCTTCCCGGAAGGCTTCACCCGCGAGCAGATGGCCGAGCGGATCGCGGCCGTGAACGAGATCGCCGAGGACGAGCGGGACATCACGCCGGGCCTGTCCCCGCAGGAGTACCTCCTCGAGACGCGACGGTCTCAGCTGCCGAAGGAGTTCGGCGCGAAGGGCACGAGGCCGCGGAGCCTCGAAGGCTTCCTCTTCCCGGCGACGTACGACTTCACGCCGGAGACCTCGTCGGCCGAGCTCGTCGAGCTCCAGCTCGAGGCGTTCCGCGACGCGTGGGCCAAGGTGAACCTGGCGGAGGCGGAGAAGCGCGGCCTCACGGCCTACGACGTCCTCACGATCGCCTCGATGATCGAGGGCGAGGTCAGCGTGCCGCGAGAGCGCCGCCTCGTGGCCGCCGTCATCTACAACAGGCTCGAGGCCGGGATGCCGCTCGGCATCGACGCCACGCTGCGCTACGGCCTCGGCATCCCGCCCGACGAGTCCATCACGCAGAGCCACCTGGAATCGGACACCCCCTACAACACGCGCAAGCGGAAGGGTCTCCCGCCGACGCCGATCAACAACCCGGGCCTGGCGGCGATGAGGGCGGCCTCGAACCCCGCGAGCGTCGACTACCTCTACTACGCGCGGAAGAAGGACTGCAAGTCGCACTTCTTCACCGCGAGCTTCGAGGAGTTCGAGGCGTTCCTCGCCGGCCCGCGATGCTGAGCGGGGCGACTCGCCTCGTCGGGATCATCGGCGACCCGGTCGCGCACTCCCTGTCGCCGCGGATGCAGAACGCCGCCTTCGCAGCCTGCGGGCTCGACTGGGCATACGTCCCGCTGCCCGTCGCGGCCGAGCGACTCGCGCACGCCGTGGCCGGCCTCGTCGCCCTCGGCTTCGCCGGCGCGAACGTGACCATCCCGCACAAGACCGCCGTCGCGGCGCTGTGCGACGAGGTCGACGTCGTCGCGAGGAGGGCGGCCTCGGTGAACACGCTCGTCGTTCGCGACGGTCGCGTGCACGGGTCGAGCACGGACGGGCTGGCGGTCACGGGTGCCGTCGAGGCGGCGGGCGCGCGCGCGATCGTCCTGGGCGCCGGCGGCGCGGCGCAGGCGGTCGCGGCCGCTCTCGTCGACGCCGGAGCGGTGAGCGTGACGGTGGCGGCCAGGCGCAGCGAGGGCGCCGCGAGGCTGCTCGAACGCTTGCGCGCGACGATCGGCGGCCGTGACGTGCTCGCCGCCGGCGAATGGCCTCCCGCCGTGGCGAGCGCCACGCTGCTCGTGAACGCGACGCCCCTCAAGGAGCAGCTCGCGGTCGAGGTCCACCCGCATCTGCAGGTGGTCGATCTCGCCTACCGGGCGGACGGGGTGCCGACCGCCCTCGTCGCAGCCGCGCGGGACGCCGGCTGCCCGACCGTCGTCGACGGCCTGGAGGTGCTCGTGCGCCAAGGGGCCGCCTCCTTCGAGCGCTGGACCGGGCGCGAGGCGCCGATCGACGCCATGCGCGCAGCGGTCGGAGCTGGACAGGCCCCTAGGATTGCGCCATGACCCTCGCCCTGACGACGGCCGGCGAGTCCCACGGCCCGGCGCTCGTCGCGATCGTGACCGGTCTGCCCGCAGGCCTCGCGCTCGACCGCGAGGCGATCGACCGCGACCTGTGGCGCCGCCAGCAGGGGTACGGCCGGAGCCCGCGCCAGAAGCTCGAGCGCGACCAGGTGGAGGTGCTCGCCGGGCTGCGCCAGGGGCGGACGCTCGGAACCCCGCTCGCGCTCGTCGTTCGCAACCGCGATCACGAGAACTGGGCGTGGGGGATGAGCCCCTGGCCGCCGTCGGGCGAGCCGGAGGGGAAGGGAACGAAGCCGGTGACCCTGCCCCGTCCGGGCCACGCCGATCTCGCCGGCGTGATGAAGTACGGCCTCGCCGACGTACGCGACGCGCTCGAGCGCGCGAGCGCTCGTCACACGGCGGTCATCGTCGCGGCGGGCGCCGTCGCGAAGTCCCTGCTGGCCGAGATCGCCGTCTCCGTCGAGGGCAGCGTGCTCGAGGTCGGCGGTGCGCGCGGCGAGACGGGGATCCGCGAGGCGATCGACGCCGCTCGCTCCGACAGGGACACGCTCGGCGGCATCGTCGAGGTGCGTGCCGGCGGCGTTCCGCCCGGCCTCGGGTCGTACGGGACGAAGGCCGAGCGGCTCGACGCGCGGCTGGCCGCCACGCTGCTCGGCACGCAGGCGGTGAAGGGCGTGGAGGTCGGCGAGGGCTTCGCCCTGGCCCGCGTCCGCGGCTCGGACGCGCACGACGAGATCTTCCGCGACGGCGACGGCTTCTACCGCGAGACGAATCGCGCCGGCGGCATCGAGGCAGGCGTGTCGAACGGCGAGGAGATCGTCCTGCGCGCGGCGATGAAGCCGCTGCCGACGCTCATGCGCCCGCTCCGGTCGGTCGACCTCGAGAGCGGGCAGGCGACGCACGCCCTCGTCGAGCGCTCGGACGTGTGCGCCATCGAGGCCCTCGCCGTCGTGGCCGAGGCCGCCGTCGCCTTCGAGCTCGCCGTGGCCGCTCGGGAGAAGTTCGGCGGCGATGCCCTGCCGGACTTCGTCGCTGCTCACCGCGCCTACCGGGAGCGGATCGACTGGGCCCCGCGCTAAGCCGGCATATCGCCCTCGTGGGATTCATGGGCGCCGGGAAGACGACCGTCGGCGCGCAGGTGGCCTCGCTGCTCCAGCGGCCGTTCGTCGACGTGGACGACGAGATCGAGCGCGTCGAGGGCTCCATTCCGGCGATCTTCGAGCAGCGCGGCGAGGAGGCGTTCCGCGCCATCGAGGAGCGGATGGTCGCCGGGGCGCTGAAGGCGCAGGAGCCTGCCGTCATCGCCCTCGGCGGCGGGGCGCTCGGCTCGCCGGCCAGCCGGAAGGTCCTGCACGAGTGCGCGTTCACCGTGCTCCTCGAGGTCGACGTCGACAGCGCGTGGCGGCGGACGGCGGACAGCGAGCGTCCGCTCGCGAGCGACGAGGGGACGTTCCGCCGGCTCTACTGGGAGCGCCGCCCCGTCTACGCGGAGGCCGCACAGGCCGTCGCCACGGACGCCGACGGCGTCATGCTCGCCGCCGGGGGCATCGTCGTCGAGCGAGGCGCGCTCCGGCGGCTCGCCGAGCTCATCCCCGGAGATGCGCCCCTCGCGCTCGTCGGGGACGAGCGCGTGCTCGCCATGCACCGCCCCGAGCTCGGCCAGCGGCTCGTGTCGACCCACACCGTCCCGTCCGGAGAGGAGGCCAAGAGCCTTGGCGTCTGCGAGCGCCTCTGGGAGGAGCTCACGCTCGACCGAACGGGAGTCGTCGTCGCGCTCGGGGGCGGAACGACGACGGACGTGGCCGGGTTCGTCGCCGCGACCTACCTGCGCGGTCTCGCAGGGTGGGTGCCGGTTCCCTCGACGCTCGTCGGCCAGGTCGACGCCGCGATCGGCGGCAAGACCGGCATCGACCTCGCGAAGGGGAAGAACCTCGTCGGCGCCTTCAACCCCCCGGACCTCGTCGTCGTCGACCCCGACCTGCTCGCCACGCTTCCGCCGGCGCAGCGCGCCGAGGGAATGGCCGAGGTCGTGAAGACGGGCCTGCTCGCGGGCCGCCACCTCTGGCGAGAGGACGACGAGGGGATGGTGAGGGCGTGCGCCGCGTACAAGGCCGCGGTCTGCATCGCCGATCCGACCGAGCAGGGTCATCGTGCGCACCTGAACCTCGGGCACACGTTCGCGCACGCGCTCGAGGCCGCCGGGGGCTATCGCGGCCCGACGCACGGACAAGCGGTCGCGCTCGGGTTGCGTGCCGCGCTCTCGCTCTCGGAGCGGCACCTCGGGCTCGACCCGGCCGTGCGACGCGAGGTCGAGCGGGTGCTGCCCGCCCAGCCGGCGCCGGTCGACGCGAAGGCCGCCTGGAGGGCGATGGCGCTCGACAAGAAGGCGCGCCGCGGGCGCGTGCGGCTCGTCCTGCTCGCCACCCCCGGGCAGCCCGTCTTCCCGGTCGAGCTTCGGGAGCGCGAGGTGCGAGCCGCGCTCGAGGAGCTCGTCTCGGAGCCCACGACCGCCTAAACTGAGCCCGCGTGCGGATCGCCGTCATCAACGGGGCGAACCTCGACGTGCTCGGTGATCGCGACCCGGCGCTCTACGGCGGGATCTCCTACGACGAGCTCGAGACGCGGATCTACGACTGGGCGCGAGATCTCGACGTATCCGTGCGCTGCTTCCAGACGAACTACGAGGGCCAGTACATCGAGTGGTGCCACGACGCGCGGCGCTGGGCCGACGGCGTCGTGCTCAACCCCGGCGCCTGGACGCACTACAGCTACGCGATCCGCGACGCCGTCGAGCTGCTCGGGGCGCCGGTGGTCGAGGTGCACCTCTCGGACATCTCCAAGCGGGAGGACTGGCGGCGGCACTCCGTCCTCGAGGGGGTCGTCTCGCACCGCGTCATGGGCAGGGGCCCGGAGGGCTATCGCGATGCGCTCCGCTGGCTCGCGACCTGATCGTCTCGAGCGGCTGCGCGGCCGGCTGCGGGAGCTGGACGCTGCGGCGTTGCTCGTCTCCAGCGCGACCAACGTCCTCTACCTGACGGGTTTCCAGAGCTCGAACGCGTGGCTCCTCGTCGACCCCGAGCGCGCGCTGCTGCTCACCGACGGTCGCTACATCGAGGCCGCCGGCGCGGTGCCGGGCGTCCAGGCCGTCGCGGCCGGTCGCGACCTCGCGTCCGATCTCGGCGCGCGCCTCGCCGAGCTCGCTGCAGGCCCGGTCGCGTTCGAGGCCGACCACGTGTCGGTCGCTGTGCACGCCCAAGTCGCCCGGAGCGGTGTGGAGCTCCGGCCTGCGCGCAAGGTCGTGGAGGGCTTGAGGGCCGTCAAGGACGCCGCCGAGCTCCGGGCGGTGCGGCGCTCCGCGCAGCTCCTGGACGAGGCGTTCGAGCGCTTCGCGGCAGAGCCCGTGATCGGCCGCACGGAGGCCGAGCTCGCCTGGCGCATGGAGCGCACGATTCGAGAGCTCGGCGCCCCGGCCGTCTCCTTCGAGCCCATCGTCGCCAGCGGGGCCAACGCCGCGCGGCCCCACCACCATCCCGGCGAGCGCGTCGTCCGCGAAGGGGAGGCGCTGCTCGTCGACGCCGGCGCCGTGGTCGACGGGTACTGCTCCGATTGCACCCGGACCTTCGCCACGGGAGCGCTCCCGGACGAGCTCGCGAGCGCGTACGAGGCGTGCCGTCTCGCGCAGGAGCGCTCCGTCGCGGCGGTGAGGGCGGGGGCGGCCTGCCGCGACCTCGACGCCCTCTCCCGAGGTCTCCTCCGGGAACGCGGCTACGAGACGCTCCACGGCCTGGGCCACTCGGTCGGCCTCGAGATCCACGAGGATCCGCGGCTGGCCCCGGAGTCGGACGCCGCGCTCGAGCCGGGCAACGTGGTCACGGTCGAGCCGGGCGTGTACCTTCCCGGGGCGGGCGGCGTCCGCATCGAGGACCTCGTCGTCGTCGGCCCGGAGGGTCCCGAGGTGCTGAGCGCCTTTCCGAAGGAGCTCGTGACGCTGACGTGAGCCTGCCGCGGTGCGACGGTGAGGCACCCGCCGGCGAGCGACCCGCGAGGATCCCCCGCGCTGAACGACGGCTGCCGGGACTAAACTCACCGGCGTGGCGGAGACCATCTCGACGGCGCAGTTCAAGAACGGCATGCATGTCGAGCTCGACGGCCAGGTGTGGAGGATCGTCGAGTTCCAGCAAGTGAAGCCCGGCAAGGGCGGCGCGTTCGTACGCACGAAGCTGAAGAACGCCGAGAGCGGCGCCGTGGTGGACCGGACCTTCCGCGCGGGCGAGAAGATGAGCCGCGTCCACACGGAGACCAAGAGCGTGCAGTACCTCTACGACTCGGCCGACGAGGTCGTCTTCATGGACGAGGAGACATACGAGCAGATCTCGCTGCCTCGTGCCGAGGTCGAGGAGCAGCTCGACTTCCTCCAGCCTTCCAGCTCCGTGCTCCTGCTCACGCTCGACGGCCGACCGTCGGGCGTCGAGCTGCCGGCGTCGGTCGAGCTCGGCGTCGTGGAGACGGAGCCGGGCGTGAAGGGCGACACGGTCTCGAACGTGACCAAGCCGGCCACGCTCGAGACGGGCGCCGTCGTCCAGGTGCCGCTGTTCGTGAACGCCGGCGAGCGCGTCAAGGTCGACACGCGCGAGAGGCGCTACATCTCGCGGGCCTAGGGGCCTGTCCGGAAAGTGAGCCGGAGCCGTCCGTGACCGATCTCTGGGACACGACCATCAGGCTCCTCTCACAGGAGCCGCTGGCGCGGCGCGTCGGCAGCGCGCGCCTGCTCGAGCTCGCCGGGCTGCTCGACCAGGCGGGGTTCACCTGCCTCGAGGTGTCCGGCGGCGGGTGCTTCGATGCGCTCGTCAGCACCGGCGTCGAGAGCCCCTGGGAGCGGATTCGCGCCCTGGACGCGCGCTGCTCGACGCCTCTCGGCATGGCGTTGCGGGGCCGCTTCCTCGTCGGCTCCCGTCCGCTGTCGGCCGACCTCGTTCGGCGCTTCGTCGCGTGCGCCGCCGAGAGCGGGATCGACGTCTTCCGCATCCACGACCCCCTGAACGACATCGAGAACCTCGTCGACGCGGCCGCCGCGGTGACCGGGTCGGGGAAGGATCTCGTGGTCGGTCTCGTTCACAACCCGGCACCGCAGGGAGGGGCCGACCAGCTGGTCGAGCGCGCGCGGGCGGCGGGTGACCTGGGCGCCTCCCGCATCATCGTGAACGACCCGGCGGGGTCGCTGGACGCGGTCCACGCCCGCCAGCTCGTCGAGCGCGTCCGGGAGGCGGTCGGACTCCCCGTCGGGCTCTACTGCCAGGGAGCGGCCGGGCGCGCGCTCGCCGCCGCGCTGGAGGCGGTGCGAGGGGGCGCGAGCCCGCTGGGCTGCACGATCTACCCGATCGCGATCACGCTCTACCGGCCGTCCGCGGAAGCGCTCGTCGAGTCGCTCGCAGGCATGGGCCTGGACACCGGGGTGGACGTCGACACGCTCTGGCAGGCGTGCGAGCTCGTCGAGGCGGAGCTCGGCGACGTCCCGGTGCCGCCGTTGTCGCCGCGCGACGCCGTGCGGGCTGCGGAGCACCGGCTGCCGGCCGGTCTCGTGGCGACCCTGCACGATCGCCTGCGGGCGTACGGGCTGTCCGATCGCCTCGACGAGGTGCTCGAGGAGCTCGCACGCGTCCGGGCCGAGTGCGGGTGGCCGCCGCTCGTCGCGCCCGTGATGAACATCCTCGGCTCGCAGGCGTTGCTGCACGTGCTCGCGGCGCAGCGCTGGCAGACGGTCGTCGACGAGGTGCGCCTGCTCCTCGACGGCGTCTACGGCTCGCCTCCGCATCCCGTCGACCCGGTCGTGCGACGCGCGGTCGGGCTCCTGGAGCCGTCGGCCTCCGACCCCGAGACGGTCGACCTCGAGGACGTCCGGGAGTCCGCCGCCGGCCTTGCGACGAGCGAGGAGGAGCTGCTCCTGCTCGCGCTGTTCGGCGAGGAGTCCGAGACGCTCCTGCGAACCGTGCGTGCCCGATCGCGGCGGGAGGAGCCCTCCGACCCGGGCAGCGCCGACGAGCCTCGCACCGACCGCATTCGCGAGCTCATCGACCTCGTGATGGAGTCGGGCATCGGCGAGGTCACGATCGAGGAGGGCGAGATGCGGGTGACCGTGCGCCGGAGCGAGGAGGCCGCCGTGGCGGCGCCGCTCCTTCCCGGCGAGCCCGAGGCGGCCCCGGAGGCCGACCACGGGCCGCAGTCGAACGGGCTCATCCGCGTCGAATCGCCGACGGTCGGGACGTTCTACCGGGCGCCGCACCCTGGCGCCGCGCCGTTCGTCGAGGTGGGCGACACCGTTGCCGCCGGACAGACGCTCTGCATCCTCGAGGCCATGAAGCTGATGAACGAGGTCAAGGCCGAGAGGGAGGCGACGATCCGGGCGATCCACGTGGGCAACGCCGAGCCGGTCGAGTACGGGCAGCTCCTGTTCGAGCTCGAGCCAATCAACGGCCGGCCACTCGACGCCATCTAGCCCGCCGCATGTTCCGGCGCGTCCTCATTGCCAATCGCGGCGAGATCGCCGTGCGCGTCATCCAGGCGTGCCGGGAGCTCGGCGTCGAGACCGTC